>CAYGBE010000261.1:0-2889 GCA_964348065.1 uncultured archaeon | reverse complement strand
CAGATTACCGGCAGTTGTCTTCTCGATAGTTCCGTCTGCATCCAGGGTACCAACCCCGGCATCGAAGGTCTGAACAGCACCATCGGCGGTAACAGAATCGCCAAACGTTATCCCTGAAGTCGTGGTTACATTTCCGCCCACGGTGGTCGTTCCGCCGGCATCAGTGGTAAGACTTGCAAGAGCCACCCCAGTCCCTATGTTGTTGCCAAATGTGGTAGAGCCAGTAGTGTTCACAGCCAGCGCGTGGCCACCGACAATGGTTGAATCGAACGTAATAGCCTTGTTGTTGGTTGATGTGAGCGTCACATCACCAGCAAGCGTCACCGCGCCTTTAAACCAGAAAACCGGGTCTATAGTCCCGTTAGCAGTGAAGTTACCCCACAGGTCTGCGGTCTTGCTGGCATCGGAGGTCAGGCTGGTCATCGTGGCCGTCCCGCTGAGAACTTTCAGAGTAAGGCTCTTGTCCACTGTAACATCCTCACTATAGGTGCCGGTGGCAATCTGCACAGTATCCGTTCCACCATCTACGGCAGCGTCAATGCCACCCTGAATGCTGTCTGAAACCGCAATAATGGAAGAGGTCGGATGGTCCACCGTAACATTCTCCGTCGACGACGTTGTCGTATCTGTGGCATACCAAGGCATGAAGTTCACATTGCCGGAAATAGGGTCCCCCAGAGGGCTTGTGTGTGGATTGTCCGTGTGTTGTGGTCCTGTCGCGTCGCCCCACCAGTTGTACATGGCATCGAGGGGGTTAGTGGTGTCGCCGTTAATGACGCCGGTTCCATTGTTGTAAATACTGTTGTAGTTAATGACAACCTCATCTGCTGAACCAAGTAGACGAATCCCAACAGAATTGTCATGGATAGAGTCTCCTGTAATCGAAATACCGGTAACAGGGGACGAGATGAGAATTCCAGCGTAACCAGCGTTGTAAATTTCATTGTCAGTATTCTGTACGTTGGTTGAAGGGGAGTGAATCACGATTCCGTTAGGAAGAATGGCTCCTGAAATGTTAGAGATAGTGTTATCGTGGATATAGATGCCATTATTGAGGCCAGCAGCCCCACCCTCAATGCTGATAGCCCCATCGACAAGCACCCCGTTTGTTGATATAATGTTGTCAAGCGTATTACCGGTGATGGTCACACCTTGGGGTTGTGCACCAAAGACGACTATTCCACTCATACCGGCGCCAGCATCGCTTGCCGCGGTGGTTTCTAAGTTCTGGAATGTGTTGTCGGTAATATCAACATTCGTTACGGCAAGGGGGCCCACAGCAACACCATGATGGTGCTCCAGGCTGTGGTTGGTAGAAAAATCTTTGAAAGTGTTGTTCGAGATGGTTACGCTGTCCACTACATGCGTTGTGTTGGTCGTACTCATTCCCACCCGAAGCAGTCCAACGGCGTCGGTAGCGTCCGTCGTGATCGTGAAATCGTCAACTGTTACATTATCTGCAATAATGCAAATGCCATAGTCATCTACTTTAATAGTAGTCGTAGCAGCAGTACCGGTTGACTGTAACGTCAGTGCTTTATCTATATCAAACTGTCCCTCGTTGTACGTGCCGTCGGCGACCTCGATGATGGAATTGCCAACCACACTTCCAATCGCATCAATAGCCTCAACGATTGTGGCAAAGCCGCCAGTCTCGTTCCCGTCATCATCAACTTCGAGTAACAAGTCTCCACCCGTTGTGTTCAGGGCCCCTGCGGAGGCGGTTACTGTACCGCTGTGGCCCGATAAATCAATGGCTGTTTCATCTGCCGGTGCACCGCCAGTAATAGAAGCTGTGGTATTGAAGTTAATACCGGAAGACGTGAAGCTGCCACCGTTAGTTGTAATAGAAGCGTTGACTTTTACATCATTATCCGCTTCAAAAACAAGGCTCAAGCTTTCGCCACCTGGGGAGGAGTCACTTATGGTATTATTAATAATGATGTCATGATGAGCATCAAGCGTAAGAGTGCGGTCACCACCAATTCCATCGAAGTCAATTGGATCGACTACGGTTATATCGCCGTCCTCCGCACCCCCTGCTTTTTCCCGTGTTTCGATCTCAATATCACTACCTTGAAGACCACCGGCACCAACAAGAAGTGGAATAGAGACAATGGCACTGTCATCAGTACTAAACCACGGGTCTCCAGCAACGTCCATGTTTGTATGTCCTGAAGCACTCGTGAGCTCTATATTGCTATATGGGTCAATCAAGAACAAGCCAACTTCGCCATTAGCAGCTCTTGTATCTACACTGCCGTAAACCTCAACATGCTCCCAACCTGATACTTCTATAAAACCTCCATCGCCGGATAATTCGCCGCCTTTAGCTTCTATTCTAGCATTTGGCCAGAATAGTGCTGTATCAGGTGACACCGCAATAACCTCGCCGCCGTTGCCGTTGGCCCCTGCATTTGCAGTGGTTAAACTGTCCGAACTAAGGGCTACTACATCACTTGCCAGAAGGTCCACATTGCCACCGTCAGAATCAATACCATCGGCGTGAACTGTGCCAAATTGTCCGACACGAGCACCTTCCATTGCCACCTGTCCGCCTTTGCTGCCGGAGGCCTCGATTGTGCCTGTATTTATAACTGTACCCTCATCGGCGGTAATTGTTATCTGTCCGGCATCGCCGGTCTCAACTGAAGCCGACAATGAGCCGGTATTTGAAATTGCCTGTGAGTAAATATCTCCTGCCGCGAGCACTATTGTCCCGCCGGCGGCATCGACCGTGCCCTCGTTGAGAACACCTGAACCATCAATCGTCTCAGCCGACTCGGGCGAAGATGGCGCATCCACCTCCAGCACGACATCAGTGCCGGGCTCGCCAAGGAAGACTCTGTCTCCGGATGCCATCACGACATATCCGGCCGGACAGCTTAT
>CAYGBE010000260.1:0-2950 GCA_964348065.1 uncultured archaeon | reverse complement strand
AGACACTTTCCTGGGACATCACGCGCTATTCAGACATCGACGATGCAGCTAGACGGTTGGCAGAAAAACCTCCAGGTGTAGTGGTATTTGTTTTTGAAGACCTTGATCCATCTACATATTTCCTGATCTCCTACACGTTGAAGTCTTGGCGCGTCAAGCGAATCACATGGTATGAAATGCGTTGGCGATATAATCTCTTAGCTCGGACCGAACGGCTTCCAGAGCCCGCCAGGAACTCAAAGGACTTATCCAAATGGCGATCGCTCGTAACGATGAGCGCGCTTGATGTCCTGCAACTGCTCGACTGCGTCCCATGGATGGTAGCCAGGAAACTCAACTACGACGCGCAACTGGCCATCGACGTAGGTGCTAAGAAGCGGTTCTTTGCACTTTCTGTGCTCGTCAACCGCTTCAGTAACCTCAAACCAACCTTTGCCCTGCGCACTCTGGTGGAGCACAAGCCTGACACGAAGCGTGAAACGATTGGTCGAGAAATCCTATACGACAAAGTGCTGGAACTATTTGAGACTAGTGCATAATTAGGGACAGAGCGTTCTGGCGACGTGTAGCTTAACATAACACATATCTAGGTCGCCCTGGCTGCTCATTTGAGCCTTTTTGCGCCTTTGGTAGGCTGGAAGGGAAAACTGCTATGGGCAGTTTTGAGGCCCAAGTAGCCCCTCCTGCTGCTTGAGAGAGCGCTGCCGACGGATTTCGCCCTTCCCCTCAGCGCAGAGCCAAGAGCAGATACTTCACCTGGCGCGGGGGACGCCCCTGCTGGAGGTTGTCGTAGATGGCTAGTTGCATGACCAAGACGCCCGCCAACAGCAAGGGCCTGACTCTCTCCAGTCCCTGCACGGGCAATTTGTTGTCATCATCCCCCAGAGCCAGCACATCTTTGTATTGCCCGATGAAGGGCTCAATGGTGGTAGAGCGGCGGTGATACAGCTTGCGCCCTTTCGCAGAGTTGTGGAAAGCAGCCAACTCCTTACGCTCGGCTGACGAACTCTGGCCCACCTTCACCGGCGTGCGCAGCATCAGGCCCTTCTCCGCTGCGGCGGGACGTAGCTTGCCATCATCGTAGCCCTCGTCGGCCACCAAGGGCACCAGGTCTTGTTTCTCGTCCTCCTCCTCACGACGGCGCACGATGGCTGGCACAGGCTTCAGCATCTCCACCAACCCTTTGTTGTCGGGGAAATTGGCCGCAGTCACCAGGGCGTAGAAAGGGATAATCACTGCCCCCACGACCAGCACGAAGAGGTGGAGCTTGAAACCAAAGATCCAGCCTTTGCAACCTGACTTGCCCCAATGAGCGGTCACATCAATGTTGCCACAGGCGGGGATGATGCCCTCGGCCATCTGGCTGACGTGCCAGAGATTGCCCTTGGCCTTGAACAGTGAACTGTCCGCCACAGCCAATTCGAGGATCTTCTCCTGAGGCAAGCCCGCCTTCTCGGCCAATTGGGCCAGAATCAACATCCCCGTCGTGAGGATCAACTGGGACAATAAGGCCGGGAGGCCTTGGAAACGACGGTCGAAAGTCCAGCGGCTGGGCAGACGCTCACCCATCCCACAGGCGCAAGCCAGGGAGTAGATGTACTCATCAGCGATTTCACCCTTCTCGTTCCAGGCCGTAGCGAAATAGGCGCGCATCTGATAGCCGTTGTAGAGCCGCTTGACGACGGCTACGACGAAGCACTTGAGCATGTTCCGAGGCGGATAGACGTAGGGACGTCCCCGTCTCTTGAGCGGCTCAGGAAAGGGAATGCGGTCAATTAGTGCCAGTATTCCGCCAAGAACTGTCTTGAGCATCTCGGCCACCTCCTGAGTCAATCATACTCAGGAGGGGCCAGGCGTCA
This sequence comes from uncultured archaeon, assembly GCA_964348065.1. Lineage (GTDB taxonomy): Archaea > Aenigmatarchaeota > Aenigmatarchaeia > Aenigmatarchaeales > Aenigmatarchaeaceae > CS1-C013. Next base: position 1,091 of record CAYGBE010000260.1, on the reverse strand, counting down.
AGAATTATGCACTAGCCTCATATACCTGGGCTTGCCTGGCAGCCTCCCGCCCGAGGTTGCCAACGCCGCCTTCGAAGTGGTGCCGCGCCTATACGTCCTGCCTTTCGCTTTTTACCTGCTGTTCTCGCTGACAATACTCATCGGACTGTATCTGCGCTGGAAGCCGATTTTCTACCTGTTTCTGATCAGTGCTCTGCTGACATTAGCCTTAGCCGTTGCGGGTATGGTCTTGGGCCAGGGGGCCAGTCTCATCTGCAGCGGGGGCGGCGTGATCCTGGCACTACTGATGTTCTTGATGCTTCTCCAACTGGAGGACGACTTTTTCTTCGACGAGAAGCGGATCCTCTTGCGCGTTGACCGCAGTGCCAAAAGAGGCTTAGATTTCCTGGCGAGCGGACGTCGCTACGCCAGGCGCAAGATGTGGACTACGGCTGTCATTCACCTGCGCCGGGCAGCCAGTTGGCTACCCGACTGGATAGATTGTCACCTGGAACTGACCGTAGCGTACATCCACCTCAAACGATACGATCTGGCCGCCAAAGCCTTGGCCGAAGCCAGACGCATCAGCCCCGATGACCCTCGGGTCGAAGAGCTGACAGCCCTGCTGGACAGCTTACGCCCTGCGAATAGCCCCTGAATAGGACAACGAATCAAGGGGATTAACCAAATATGGCCAGATTCATTCACTCTGAACTGAAAGTTGTCTCTATCCCTTCCCTGGAGACGGTCTACCTGTGTGCTCAACCATGGGGCTTCGAGTGCTGGCTGGTCGCCAACCAGAGCACCGAAGAAGAGCGCTTCCGCCTGTACGACCTTGAATGGGACTTCATGGAGCAATTCCCTGACCTGGGCTTCAAGTTCAACCTGGTAGAGCGAGAGGGAAAACCTCTTTCAGAAGTGATGAGCGTCGAAGGCTTTGATGCCGTCACCCAATTGAGTGAAACGACCAATGCCTGACCAGCCAACCCATCTCCGTCAAGCTAGGCACAATCATGACCTGATCGCTGCTCTGGACCCGGCAACAACCCCCTTTCTTGACTGGGTAGTAACATGAAAGACCCACACGAGATCATTGACCACCTTTCGCCCAC
>CAYGBE010000259.1:0-9731 GCA_964348065.1 uncultured archaeon | reverse complement strand
CAGCCCGGAGAGCCCTTAGACCGGTCCCCGAAATTGATGGTAATCTTTTCCCCCGTATTGAGAAATCCACCAGTAATTTTTATATACAGTGCCTGAAACCATGGGCGCTTATTGCCCCTAGCATCCCACCTCGGAATGAGGCGGCAGTCTCCATCTGTTTGGATGGTGCAGTAGTTGGGGCTTGATGGATTGATAAATTGCGGAATGCCGAAATCCCCAACACTGCGAAAGGCAATCTTTACGTACCCGGAATCATCAATGGAGTGCCCCGCTGTGTAGGTATAGGTAAGGGTTTCAAATGATCCCGCAACGAGTGGAGTTCTGGGCTGGATGCTTGCTTTTCCGAGTTGTATGGTTTGCATTCCTCGCCGTCCCTCATGTCTTATTTTGTTAAGAGATTTTGAAACAGTTGGGACTCTGGATGCTCAAAAGATCACCCATGGATAAGGCCCCACCGATAGAAGATTCCAGGACAAGTTTTCGTTCGACAGACAAGAGCTTTTCCCTATACATGGGCATTCATTTGATCCGACCTCGATGGTCGTCAGTTTTTTGGCATATTGGAAATCGCCAGATGTCTTTGACCAGGGATTCTTCGGGCAGTATAAAAATATGCTTGCTTGCTCGCTTATCATAATAAGCGAATAATTACTCGCATTGTCAACTCGTATTTTCCTATTTCAATTCATTTAAGGATTATTTGGAAAGCCCAGGGATAAAAATAACTTGTGATCACGTGATTGGTTCGTTATTATCAGACTGGAGCGCATTTTGTTCAATTTCTTATACCTTACGTGGGGGTTGAATTCATGGGGTGGTCACCTTTTCGCCCGACAGGGCTGACGTATCGGGACTCGCGTTCTTTCGGAGGATACACTCTGGTAACGCCAATCGGTGGGGATGCCGTTTACCTTCTTGATGAAGATGGACGTGTGGCTCACAGGTGGGAAGTTCCTGGCTTCCAGCCGGGCTACGGCTACTTGCTTCCGGGCGGCAACCTTCTCGTCCGCGGTCAACCCCTGGTGGAAACTGGGGTGGAGGTCGGAGAACCCGCCGGGAGAGCGGACATCTTATTGGAATTGGATTGGAACTCTAACGACGTCTGGCGTTGGGAACACGAGACATTTCACCATGACATGTGCCGTTTGCCGAACGGCAATACGTTGGTGATCGTCTGGGAGTTGCTGCCCGAGCAACTCGCGAAGAGAATCAAGGGCGGGTTTTCCCCGGAAAAAATGGAGCGGATCACGGGCGATCGGGATTTGATGTCGTTTCTTCTGCAGGGTGTGGGGGTCGGTGGCCGGCCGCGGTTGCAGGGAATGTTGACGGACGCAGTGTGGGAGATAAATGCGGCCGGTGAGCCGGTTCACATCTGGCATGCCTACGAGCATTTCGATCCGGAGGTCGATACGCTCTGTGTGGTCGATTTTCCGAGCGAATGGACGCACCTCAATGCGGTCGAATTGACGCCGGAGGGCGATATTCTGGTCAGCTCTCAGAAGTTGGACACGATCCTGAAAATATCTTGGCCGAGTGGAGATGTTCTCTGGCGATGGGGAGGTTTGGGACGTATCAGTCACCAACACGACCCCACCATTACTCCAGACGGTACTGTCTTGGTTTTCGACAATGGCACCCACGACCCCCTTCAGGGACGGTCGCGCGTCGTTGAGGTGGATATCCAAACCGGGGAGATCATATGGCAGTACATTGGTTCGCCGGTTTTCAGCATGTTGAGTCTTCACATTGCTGGGGCAGAGCGACTTGCCAACGGCAACACGTTGATCTGCGAGGGAGAGAGCGGACGCGTTTTCGAGGTAACCCGGGATTGTGAAATCTGCTGGGAGTGGAACAGCCCTTTTGTGCACGACTTCAAGGGGATCGAAGCAGTCATGTTGTTCCGTGCCCATCGTTACTCCGCCGATGGACGGGAGTTGAGGGGAAAAAAGATAGACGGCACGGAATACGAGGAATTCAACGAGAAATGGGGCTTGAACCCAAGAGCTTAAACCATCAATCAATTTCAACGCAAGGGCCTCAAGCACATCATGGTGGATATGATGTGAACTTGGCACAGAACCGCCATAACACTTCATCCACAATGGTCACATGGAATTCAAGGATGCCGTGCATATGTTGCGAAGGGACACCTTGGAAACCGGAAAACACTTAAGGATATATTGGGTCTTCGTAGGAATTGAGGGCCTGCGGTATTTGTTCTGCCCACGAAGACATGGCACCTAAAGTAGCTATCAAAGAGCAGCATGCATTTCCGGATGGAAGGCATATTTTCCGCCTTTCCCGTTGCCCGGTACTCCGCAAACTTTAGCATTCCATTTTCATCAGCAGTGTATATGATGATAAAAGGGGTTACGCCTACCGGGGTCTTTCGGAAGTTACCTGGGTCTCCACCGGCCATATCCCCAAAGGCCCTTTCGTAGAGTTTGATTTAAGGGAACTGAGATTGACGAGAACTCCAGTGACATGGGGGGAAGACTTGTCACGGTCACGAGATTCTTCCATCTCCGGTCTGCATCGTTTGCAAACCAGGGTGGCTGTGAGTAGCACCAATCCCCTTTCCCTTTACAAGGGATGTGGGCAGAAAATGGTCGAAGTTGTCATCCCGAATTATAGAGGAGGATTACATGAGAAAAAACGTTCCAAAGAGGATGATCATCTTTGGATTCGATGGAGCCGGTCCTACGTTTATTGAAAAGTTTTCCAAAGAGGGAAAACTTCCAAACTTCACTAGACTGATGGGAGATGGCTATTTCACTGAACTCTACCCTTGCCCTCCATGCGACACACCAACCAACTGGGCAACTCTGATGACGGGGGCATGGCCAGGAACCCACGGGTTAACGAGTTTCTTTGTGCATTTTCCGGGAGACCCACTGGACAAATTCTATTCCACAACGACTTCACGTGTTTGCGATGCTGAATACCTTTGGGATTCAGCCGAGAGAGCTGGGAAGAAATGTCTCCTTCTCAACTGGCCCGTCTCCTGGCCCCCAACCATCCGTAAGGGGATCCAGATTAATGGAACCGGACCGGTTAGCGCTACCTGGCGGATTAGTTATGGAAACACCTACACCACGAGGGAATGGAAACCTGACAAAGAGGTAGGCATCGCCTTCGGCCAGGAGACCAAGATCGCTTTTACTCCGGCAAGGGGGTGGACCAACCTTCCGAAATCATATTCTCCTTCACTTGAGAGTGACATTCCACTGAAGAGTAAGACAAAATACTCATGGTCTGAAGTAGGATGGAAGATCGAGGAGGTAATCGAGGAGAGAGTAAAACCCATACGTTACCACCTTCTCCTTATCGATTCCCAAAACAGGGGGTACGACAGGCTTCTCATTTCAACGGAAAAGGACACCACCCGGTGTATTGCAACTCTTGAAAGGGGCCGGTGGAGCGGTTGGTTGTATGAAACCTTTTTAAAAGAGGAGCTCTTGGATCAGAGTGGACTGATCCAGGTTAAAGACGATAAAATCGAGGGGGTTTTTAAGTTTAAGCTTATAGAATTATCACCTGATGGGAGAGATTTCACTTTGTTTCGAACTGATGTATGGGCGGCGAAGGGTTGGTCCTATCCGGAAGAAGTTGCTGATGAAATAAATAGAACCGTGGGGCCATTCGTTGAGGGCTTAGAGATTCCACCTCCCATCACACGATACCGGAACGATTGGGATACCTATTATGAGCTACTGGGTGAATCGGTAAGGTGGTACATCGATGCGTCGGATTACCTGGTGAGGAAAAATCTCGATTGGGATTTCATGGCCGTTCAGCTCCATATCCATGACGGAGTCAACCATGTAATTGCAAGGGAGATATCTCCCGGCCTGAAGGAGTATGAAGATGAGAAGAGTAAGTTCTACTGGAACATTTATGAGCGGTCGTATAAAGCTATCGACACCCTTGTTGGAGAGATTCTCAAGAGGTGTGCGAATAGAGAGACTCTGGTTGCGCTGGTATCGGACCATTGCGCCATTCCAACTTTTAAGCGCCTTTGGATCCACATTCCCCTCGCAAAAGCAGGATTTATCTCATATAGGAAAGATTCAGAATCGGGGGATCTCAGGATCGACTGGTCAAACACCAAAGCGATCCCGAGACGGATTTACATTTGGGTCAACCTTAAGGGGAGGGATCCCGATGGGATTGTTGATCCGGAGGATTTTGAAAAGGTAAGGGAACAGATAATCGAGACCCTCCTGGGAATCCGGGATCCGGATACGGGGGAGTGTCCCTTTTCGGCAGTGATGAGGAAGGAGGATGCGGCCATTTATGGGCAGTGGGGTGGGAAGGTTGGGGATATAATCTATTTCATGAAACCAGGGTATACGGATGCGGATGCGGACTATCTAACCACGTCCCCTGCAGTGCTCTCTTCAGATCCCATTGATACCACCGTGGTGCGCTGTGCCCATCATCAGTATCTTCCTATGGCCAGGTTCGGTCCGTTCTCCAACTCTGCTTTCTTCATCCTCCGCGGTCCCGGGGTTCGTAGAAATTACCGCAGACCGAGGGCAGCCCTTTCAGTAGATGTTGCCCCTACGCTTGCCTTCCTTTTTGGCATCCCCGGTCCTCGTAATGCCGATGGAAAACTTCTCGTTGATGCCCTTGAGGAGTTTTCGCCGTGAATGAGTATACCTCGATGGTGCGAATTTCTGTTGACATAGGAAGATACGTGCGCTAGTATGGCCGAGTATCCAATCTATGCATTCGTTAAGATGGGGGGTGGCTCGATTCGAGCATGTTTTTTTCAAAATGGTCAAAAAAACTTAAGGAGGTGACTTATGATGAGAAAGTTTGGTTTGACGGTAGGAATCATTCTCATGTTTCTGGTTGTAGCAATTGTAGGTAACCCCTCCCTTGCGCTCGCAGAGAAAAAATTCCCCTCGAAACCCATTTACATGGTCGTCGGCTATAAGCCGGGTGGAGGAACAGATCTCCCTGCAAGGGGATTGGCAAGCGTGGCGCCCGAGTTCTTGAATAATCAACCCCTGATTGTAGTGAATAAGCCAGGGTCGTCAGGGATGATAGCCTCCAAATTTGTGGCAAATGCTGACCCCGATGGATACACCTTGCTCATGGGATGGGGAAACACCGAGTACACCTTTAGGCGGCATCTCCAAAAGCTTCCCGTCGACGTTTTTAAGGATTACGAACCGGTTGTCATGGTCGCAACATATTCCTCCTGCGTTATCGTATCTGCGGATTCGCCTTTCAAAAAGCTGGATGATCTTGTTGCCTATGCCCGAAAGAACCCCGGTAAGTTGAAATGGGGCCACACGGGTCGAGGAGGGGAGCATCATGCGAATGCGCTCGACTTTGTGCGCATTACGGGGATCGATGCCGTTGAGATTCCTTATGATGGGGGACCGGAAACGCGGGCTGCCGCAGCGGGAAAGCATGTAGACTTTGCTTTCCTCGCGACTTTCTTGACCCCCTCCCTGGTGTCCGCAGGGCAGATCAGGGTATTGGGCATCGGATTACCGGAAAGGGATAAGGAGTTCTTCCCCGGTTACCCAACCTTTAAGGAGCAGGGATATAACATTATTAACACCACGGCATGCAAGGCGGTTGCTGCCCCGGCCGGAACGCCCAAGGAGATTATAGAGGATCTCCATCAGAGATTCAAAAAGGCCATGGAGCACAGAGCCTTCAAGAGATTCTTGTCAAAGACCGGGTTGAACTGGGCATATATGAATCCGGAAGATACTCTTGGGTATGTAAAGAATCTGGACCAAAAATACGGGAAAATGGTGAGGGAGCTTGGGCTGAAGCTCAAATAGGGATTGATGGTCGTTGGGCACAATTGAGGGAGGGAGATGGTCGTTTCCCTCCCTCTTATTGTTGGGTCCTTAAGGAAAAGAGCTTTCGCCGATGAAGCTAACTACGAATACAAAACTTGGGCTTTTCATGGTGGTCATTTGCCTTATGGTCTATTTTTTAGCCATTCCCACCATCCCTGAGGACGTATGGGCGGGTCGCCGCACCGGTCTGACCTCGAAATTCTTACCAAAGGCGATCACATTGTCCATGTTGATCCTTGGTGCTCTTCTGGCAATAAACGAGTATATTCCGCTGGAGTCCCGAAAAGCGATAGCAGTTCGTATCGAAATGACTCGACATGAAAAGACCAGGGCCCTTGTGACCATGCTCATAATAGCCAGCTATGTGTATCTCGTATACCTTTTTGGGTTTTTGTTTCCCACCATGCTGGCCCTCGGGATGCTTATTTGGTATTTCGGGGAGAGAAATTGGGTGGTCATCGTCCTGACCTCCGTAGGCCTCTCCTGGGCACTGTTTTATTTTTTCGGCAAAACCATGATGCTCCTATTACCGAGGGGATGGATATTTTCTTTGCTTAAGAAGTTATGAATGCTTCTGGGCATTGATCGTATTTCAATCTGGAGAATAGAGAGAGTCGGCAATGCCAGAGCAGTTGGTTTTGTTATTCCAGGCGTTGGGCACCATTTTGTTTCATTGGGGAAATCTCGCCGCCGTAGTGTTCGGTACGGTTGCCGGGATCTTTCTTGGTGCCATGCCAGGCCTCACCAGTACGGTAGGAATTGCCTTGTTGATTCCATTTAGCTTCTATATGTCGCCACTGGCGGCGATCGCTATGATGTATGGGGTGAACAAGGGAGGTATCTATGGCGGTTCGATACCTGCCATCCTGTTACACGTGCCCGGAACGCCTGCGGCAGCCTGTACGCAACTCGATGGCTATCCCCTGACTCGGCAAGGAAAACACGGCAAAGCGCTTCAGATGGCCGCATATGCCTCGGCTATAGGGGATACGTTAAGCGATATCGTGCTGGTCCTTTTCACGGTAAAACTGGCCAGTTTTGCCTTGAAGTTTGGTCCGCCAGAATTTTTCACCGTTATCCTCTTTGCTCTCACTATCATTGGAAGTGTGACGGGCAGATCGGTCATCAAGGGACTATTCTCAGCCTTTGCCGGGTTGCTTTTGGCTACTGTCGGATTGGACCCCATCACCTCTATGCCCCGATTCGATTTTGGAATTACCGAATTATCAGCTCGGCTTCCCCTTGTTCCCATTTTGATCGGAATATTTTCTGTTTCTGAGATAATCATTCAAGCGGAAAAAGCAGTCACGAAAGGCAAGAGCGCAACGATCGCCCCAAAATCGGAAAATCCTGCCGATAACCGGGTGTCCTGGTTAGAATTAAGGGGTTGCCTTAAGGTGATCTTTCGGTCCTATTTCTGGGGGCAGCTCATCGGGATTCTTCCCGGCATCGGGGCTGCCATTTCGTGCTGGGTCGGCTATGGGGAGGCGAAGAGGACGTCAAAGCATCCGGAACGGTTCGGAAAGGGGGCACTTGAAGGGGTGGCCGCTTCCGAGGCTGCAAACAATGCCGTTTGCGGGGCCAATTTAGTTCCTTTGCTGACATTGGGAGTTCCGGGAAGCACGGATATCGCCGTTTTAATGGGGGTCTTTTTGATTCACGGAATCGATCCGGGTCCGAGAATTTTTGTTGAACAGCCCCAGTTGGTCTATGGTATCTTTGCAGCCGGATTTGTTGCTATTCTGGTTTATCTCCTTGTGGGCCTTTTTGCTGCTGTAAGGATAGGGAAGATAGTCGCTTCAATCTCAAGGGCGATCATTTTTCCTGGGGTTTTAGTTCTTTGCTGGATGGGTTCCTATGCGATTAATACCAGCGTTTTCGATACTGGATTGATGGTTTTGTTTGGGATACTTGGGTATCTCATGAGGAAGTTTGATTTTTCCCTTCCAGCTCTGGTCATCGCCTTTATGTTAGGGTCAAAATTTGAAATAGCGCTTCGCCGGTCCCTTCTGATGTCTGGGGGGAGTCTGACTATCTTCTTCAGTCGGCCTATCTGCATCGTTTTCATTGGCCTAGCGTTAGTAAGTTTGTTCTTGAGGAAAAAATGGTTGAGGAGATAGGTTATCAATCTCCCACCCCAATTCTCAGTTTTGTTAAATATTCCTCCGGTGGTTAGGATCGAAGGCTGCCCTTAGAGCATTAGAACTAAGCTAGCCAACCGGATCGATTCATCTGTGACAGGCAAAAAGCAAGGCTTGCCCCGACGGCTTCAGCATCAGCTCAAGTTGTAGTAGCACCGCGATATTTTTGCTTTATCGATGAATCTCGTAACCCAGTGGGCCCAATAGACCAGCTGGACGAAACAAACGAAACAAACCAAATAAACGAAATAAACCATATGAACCAATCCAAACAATTGGCCCAATTGAACAAAATGATTGTGTGTCAAGAATGAGGTCCTGAACCTGAAATACAAGGCTGCGTTGGCACCATGTCGGGCATGATGATCGTTCCGTCGGCAGCCCAGCTTCCAGGGGCTGTCCCACTTGGATCGTAGGTGAATCTTATCCAGCCTCCTGCCGCACCGAAAGCTTCTGTTGAGGTGGCCGTAACCGTGAAGCCATCGTTTGGCTTTGCCCCCGTAGCAGCCGTTTCATAGGTGAAAAACTCGGTATCACTGACATCGATTCCCTTGTGCATAAAGGTTTCAATATCCGTTACTCCTCCAACCAACGGAACACTGTAGAAATGAGTCGTCCTCTCCTTCTCCTCCTGTTGGGAGATGATCATGGTTTCCATGATACTCGCTGCCTCGCTCACCCTTGCCTTTTCGACGTATCCCGTATAGAGGGGAACTACGATGGCGGCCAGAATCCCAGGGATGAAGATGAGCCACATCACATCAACGTCGGTGATACCTCTGTGATCCCTTATAATCCTCCTTCTCATGGACACTTCCTTCTATCCCCCAGAGTATGATTCATTGCTTTCTGACACCTTCGTGGAGCAAGTACCATGCCATTTTCCCCGATATTCGGTAAACAATTACATTAATCTATAACATATTGATATTATAGTATTATTGCTTTTAAAGGCGGATTATTTTGAGGGTTTTTCCCATTCAAAAACCTGAAAAAATTGTTTCCATTTGAAAAATCGGTAATTAATTACCGGTAATCCTTGCCCTTATCACATTATTACATCACTAGCCTCTAACCTCCAACCTCTCACCTTTACCCCCTTCAGCCTTAACCTCAACCTCAACCTACGAGGGGCGAGAGCCCCGAGGATTGAACCAATTAAACCAATAGAACCAATCAAACTTGCTGTGGGGCCGCCTGGATTAATTTTCCCTTGCACTTTTGTGAATTCTTTGTAACAATGGAGTAAATAATGTTTTATTTGGGCCACGATTAGGCTAATCTGGGACTGGAGGTGAGAGTAAGATCATAGGACCCCTCATGTGGAGAGGGATTTGACAGGCGCACAAACTGTCGGAAGAAGTACGGTATTCGAAACACCGAAGGGTTCCTATATTCCACTCGGTGCTTTTTTTATACGGTCCTGTAGGGACGCGGGGCAAAAAATTTAGTGAAACTTGGTAAAACTGGGGTGCCGTAACCCCAACGGTCAATAAACAGAGATAAAAAATTACCCTAAGGTGGGGAGAACCCGGAATAACGGCGTGACCCAGATAATCAAAGAGTTATAATTCAAGACCTAAGCCCATTCACTAGGGAACCAGAGTTCTCTCAGCGGTGGGATGTTGATTCAGAGCCAACGTCCCCTATTTTCTTGCACTAGACTTTTATACGTTTGACTCCAATGGCCATATGGTGGTATAGTGCGACCCAGATAATCCTTCAATCTATGGGTAATTCATCGGAGGCTATCGGAGATGAA
>CAYGBE010000258.1:0-5530 GCA_964348065.1 uncultured archaeon | reverse complement strand
CATAAATTCCGCAAGTTTAAAGCTAATAAATAATTATCTTGAAAATAAAATCTATAAAGGTGATTAAATGGCTGAAAAAGAGCTAAAAATGAAAGTAGGAGAATTAACAGGAAGAGAAGATTTTGGAAGAGGTATAGCAAGATTAGATACAAAAACTATGAGTAAGATCGGAATAAAAGAAGGAGACATAATAGAAATAGAAGGCAAGAGAAAAACAGGAGCAGTTGCTATAAGAAGTTATCCTGCAGACATAGGTCTAAACTTATTAAGAGTTGATGGTTTAGTTAGAAGAAATGTAGATGCTTCTATTAGTGAGGGAGTAATAGTTAGAAAAGCAGTTGCTAAAGAAGCTAGGAAAGTTATATTAGCTCCTGCCCAAAAAGGGTTTATGCTACACATTTCTCCTAATTTGTTAAAACAAAATCTTTACATGAGGCCAATGACAAAAGGGGACATAATAATAACTAATCCTGTTTTTAAAACAAAAACAAGAGATCAAAATGATATTTTTTCTATTTTTGGAATTGATATTCAAGAAGTTTTTATGCCAATGGGAACTGAAATGAGATTGGTGGTTGTTGATACTAAACCAGAAGGCATTACTCAAATAACTGATATGACGCAAGTTGAATTATTGCATGAGGCTGTAGAAGTTGCACAAAGAAAATTACCAACAGTTACTTATGAGGATGTTGGAGGTTTAAGCCAAGTAGTTCCTAAAATAAGGGAAATGATTGAAGTTCCATTAAGGCATCCAGAAATTTTTGAAAGATTAGGTGTTGAACCACCTAAAGGTGTTTTATTACATGGTCCTCCAGGAACAGGAAAAACATTAATAGCAAAAGCTGTTGCAAATGAGTCTGGAGCAAACTTCATAAGCTTGGCAGGGCCTGAGATATTTTCTAAATGGTATGGCCAAACAGAACAGAATCTAAGAAAAGTTTTTGAAGACGCAGAAAAGAATGCACCAAGTATAATATTTATTGATGAAATAGATGCAATTGCTCCTAAAAGAGAACAAGTAACAGGAGAAGTTGAAAGAAGAACTGTTTCACAATTGCTAACTTTAATGGATGGCTTAAAATTAAGAGGTAAAGTTATAGTTATAGCTGCTACTAACCGTGTTAACTCATTAGATTCTGCATTAAGAAGATCTGGAAGATTTGACAGAGAACTGGAAATTCCTGTTCCAGATAAACAAGGAAGAAAAGAAATATTACAAATACATACAAGGCACATGCCATTAGAAAAAGGTATTGACCTTGATAAATTAGCAGAAATTACTTATGGTTATGTAGGAGCAGACCTTGCTGGATTAGCAAAAGAGGCTGCAATGCATGCTTTAAGAAGAGTTATTCCAGAAGTTTCTGCATTAAAAGAAGGAGAACCCCTACCAAAAGAAATTTTAGAAAAACTAAAAGTATCAAAAGCAGATTTTGAGTATGCATTAAGAATGGTCCAGCCTTCTGCTATGAGGGAAGTTTTAGTTGAAATACCAAGAGTTAAGTGGGAAGATGTTGGAGGTTTAGAAGAAGTTAAACAATCTTTAAAAGAGGCTGTTGAATGGCCTTTGAAAAAACCAGAAAGTTTTAAGAAAATTGGAATCAGACCACCAAGAGGAATTTTATTATATGGTCCCCCTGGTTGTGGAAAAACTTACATTGCTCAAGCATTGGCAAATGAGGCCAAAGTTAATTTTATTGCAGTAAAAGGACCTGAGCTATTATCCAAATGGGTTGGTGAATCAGAACAACATGTTAGAGATGTTTTTAGAAGAGCAAAACAAGTTGCACCTTCAATAATTTTATTTGATGAAATAGATGCTTTAGCACCTAAAAGAGGTTTAAGCATAGGAACAAGAGTTACTGAACAAGTTGTTTCTCAATTATTAACAGAGATGTCTGGAATTTCTGAATTAGAAGGAGTTGCAGTTGTTGCAACTACCAATAGACCAGATATTTTAGATTCTGCTTTGTTAAGACCAGGAAGATTTGATAGATTAATTTATGTTCCTGCACCAAGCGAGAAAGCAAGACTAGAGATATTCAAAGTCCATACCAAGAACATGCCTCTTAAAACCGTTGATTTGAAAAAATTGGCTAAACTGACTGAAGGATATTCAGGAGCAGATATAGAAGCTCTTTCCAGAGAAGCTGCAATGTTTGTATTAAGAGAAGCAGTTAAAAATAAGAAAGAGGCTAAAGAGCTTACAATGAAACACTTTGAAAAAGCCCTAAAGAAAACAAGACCATCAATAACAGATGATATGTTTAGGAAATATAAAAAAGCCGTTGAAAACCTTAAAAAAACAAAAATAGAGGAGGATGAAAAGACTAGTAGATATATTGGGTGATTGAATGGATAAAAAAAGAATTAATATAAAAGTTGAACATGGAGATCCTGCATTCTTTTCAGATAATGTTACAGTTTCTCATAATCCAAACAAGTTTATTGTAGATTTTTCTCAAACAATACCAAGTTTTGATAATGTGGGGGGAAATATGCAACAAAGCTTTGTAATAAAACACAAAGCAATAATGCTAGACCCACAATTTGCTAAAATATTTTTGGATTTATTACAAAAGAACATTAAAAAATATGAGAAAAAGTTTGGAAAAATTACACTTCCGAAAAAGAAAAAAGCTAAGAAGAAAAAAACTTTAGACATTGAAAAATCAACTAGATATATTGGTTGATATTGATAAATATCTATTATGAAAGCCGTATCGCAAATAATCACTTTAGTAATCATAATAGTTATAGCAATATCTTTAGTCACTTTGTTATGGCTTTTTATTTCAGAATATTATATTTCATTAACATCTTCTGGAGAGTCAACCATTAATGAAACTTTAATTGTTTTGTCTTCTTGTATGAAAATAGATTCAGTCTCAGGAAACAAACTTTTTTTGAGAAATTGTGGTAAAGGATCAATAACAGAAGATACTTTGAAAGTTTATTTAGATGAGGAGCCTGTGGACTTTTCAATGGACCCTAGCATTTATAAGTGTTCTAATGCAGACGAATATTCAACAATAACAGTTAGCTGTCCAAATGGTTTGGTGATTAGTTCTATTGAAGATTCTGTTTACGTAGATAGGGATAGTCCTGCTTCTTGTTCAAACCCAGATCCAGCTGGATATAGTTGTAATGGGTATTGTTATTACGCAGATAATTGTATAGGTAAAAATTCATGCTCTTTTGATGTGATTAATGATAATTGTGTAGACCCATGTCCAGGACAAGGAATTGATAAAAAACTAATTTTAAATGTGGGCTGTGGCGGTAAAACTATTATTGATGAAGATGAAGTTGGAACAGTTACTTTGTATGATTTGTGGGGCTTATCTTTAGGAGAACATTTATTAAAAGCTACAAATCCAAAGGCAACAGCTGAAATGCTTGTAGAATCTGTTTTGCCAGATTCATGTGTTTTAGCCTTAGATTTTGATGAAGGTGGGGGAACAATTGCTTATGATAAGTCTGGATATGGAAATGACGGAATATTATTACCTGTTGGTTCAGAACCCAATTGGGTAGATGGTAAATTTGACAAAGCATTAGAATTTGATAATGAAAATGATTGTGTAAATATATCAAATGATGAAAGCCTAAACTTGACAAATTCACTTACTGTTGCAGCATGGGTTTATCCAAGAGGATGGGGCGAAGGTTCTTATGGAAAAATAATTCTAAAAGCCACAGGTTGTTGTGGAAGTGATGGCTATATGATTTATATGAGTGACCTTTGGGATACTTTAGTGCTAAAATTAGGAACTAGTTATTATGATGATAGAATTAATTTGTTTATAGGTTTCAATGAATGGCAACATATGTTAGCCAATTTCAATAGCACACATGTTTCTTTTTATAAGAACGGTATTGGTTTCAATCCCGTTTCAAGAACAATACCAATTCCAACTAATAACAAACCAGTTTATATTGGCAATTCAGAAGATTTAGATAGAACTTTCGATGGTATAATAGACTCAGTAAGAATTTATAACAAAGCCTTAACTCCTGATGAAACTATAATATTAAAACCAGTAACTTATGATTAATAGTTCTTTCTTGCTAATTCTATGTCTTCTCTTTTTACTGTTTTTCTACCAGCATGTCTAGCAAATCTAACAGCATCTTTGGCAATATCAAAGGTAAGTTCTTTGATAACTCTTGCTAGAGCTTTTGCAGCTCCATCAGAAACTCTTTCTGCTCCTGCATGCCTTAAAATGTCTGCCATAGGCGCAGCAGCTATTATATCCCTCTTTCGTGGCATATTCAATTTATTTAAATGAAAATATTTATAAATATGCTTATAATATAAAAAGTTTGCTATTGAAGAATAGAATAGATGATAATGATGGTGAAGTCTAGTTTTAAGTCAGTTCTGCTTTTTTCATTACTTTTAGTATTATTGTTATCTGTTGGAGGATATGCAGAATCTGTAGTTTTAAACAACCCCCTTAGTAATGCAACTTTAAATGGAGTTATAACTTTAAGTGCTTCTACAGATTATACTTGTAATAATACTTCTTTTTATTATTCCGATACTGACAATTTTTGGGAATATTTTATAGGAAATAATACAACTGAGGGAAAAGAATTTACTTTAAGCTTTGATACAAATAATTTACCAGATGGTATTTACAATTTTACTGTTAGTTCTACTAATTCTACATATTATGAAATTTTTAATAGTAGTACAAATGTAACAATTGATAATTATCCAAATTGGTTTAATGAAATAACTTCAATTCCTTCAGGTTCAGAATATGTACCAGATCAAACCTACCAATTTAACATAACATGGACTGATGATTCCTTAACTAATGTATCTTTCGAATCTAATTACACTTTGAATGCTAGCGTTGAAGGAGTTTTTTCAAATCAAACATATCCTAATGTTTCTAACTCATCGGGAATTTTTTGGATAAATCTAAACGATTTACCAGCTCAGACTTTTATTTACAGATGGATAGCGAATGATAGTGAAGGAAATTTAAATTATACAGATTTCTTAACTTATACAATTAATAAAAACTCATCAATACCTATAATATTAAAATTAAGTGGAGACTCTGGAAATAAAAACTATGAAGTAGGTGTTACAGCTAATTTTTTGGTATCTCTTGATTTACCAGACAAAACAGTTTTTTTGAATTCAACTTATCCAAATTGGATTGTTCAAAACAATACAACATCTGTCCTATATAATACAACAGACTTAAACATCTCAGGATTATTTAATCTAACCGGTTTTTGGAATGGTGATGAAAACTATACAGCCAATTCAACCACCTATTCTTTTGGGGTTATGCCTTACTATATAAATATAAATGAATCTTTACCTTCAGGTTCAGAATATGTACCAGATCAAACCTACCAATTTAACATAACATGGATAGGAACCATTTCAAATATTATTTTTGAATCAAATTTTAATGGAACTTATGTAAATTATACTAATACAACAACACCTTCGGTTAACAAGGACGGATCTAATTATTGGATAACCTTTACAGATCTGCAA
>CAYGBE010000257.1:0-11179 GCA_964348065.1 uncultured archaeon | reverse complement strand
CGTCACCGTATACTTAATTCGACGCAAAAAAATCCTCATTTTTGGGCTAGAAACGCACATTAGCAAACCCAACAAGTTATGCTGTTTCTGACGTTTTATTGCCGATTTACTCTGTCATATGCTTCAGCCATTTTCTCAGTTGATGGCGACAGATAGACCGATGTAGTTTTCAGACTTCTATGCCCCACCTGCTTTTGAACTATCGGCAACCTTATAAGTGCTAATTCCAGGGATTATTAGATTTTTACGGTTCTTAAAGAGTCTGTGCAGTTTATGCGTCAGCAGAATTTTGAGATCCTTATTATTTTATATTTTGTTCTTACTTCAAAGTGATGGGAAAAATTTATAAAGAGCTGATGTGTTGAATAGCCAGAGTAAAGCAGAGACGATCGATATAGCCAGCGGTACGATAGACAAAGACAATAAACAACACAACAATAGCCAATACCAATCGACTTGACGCATAAACTGCACTCTCTATACTTTGTTCCTGTACGAACTTCTTTCTGTGGAATTCGCATGGCCAGCACATCAGAAACTTCATCAATTTTGGTTTTACTTCCCACCAGGATCAGATTTTTCAAAGAGACAAGAGTATTGAACGTAGTATCGGATATAAAGTCCGTGCGCTCAAAATCGGTGTTTATAACTAAAATCGAAGGTGAACAAAGTAGGATATCCTGATTGTCGAGCACTATAACTCGCCTGCCAGAATTTTCCATTGTTTTTCTACATCTATTGAGTAGACTACAGGTGCCGGAGCAGTGGAGCATCGGTCCTAGTGCCAGGTTTGAGGTTGTGAAAGCCTGGGGCGTTAGGACATAGCCTTCTAAAGGCTCTGCGATTCGGATATCCGGAGCGCCTACCTCATTATGCCATATCTGCTCCGGCGTTTTTCTTAATTTGAGGGCTCAGACTGTTTCTATGAACATCCAAATTCGTGAATACAGCGCTTGTGGATAGAGATTTATCAGGCTCTTAAGCCAAAGTATTGAAAAAGAATAATGCATGATTTAGCCGGATTTTCTGGCTTTAGTGAGGATTAGTGAGGAACTGATCTCCTTTTTCAGTTAGCTGTGTTACTTTTAGCCTGCCGGTTTTAGTGGTTTCCTGACGTTCTTCAATCAGTGCGTGCTCCAACAGCTTTGCTTTTAGTTTCTGACCCTGCCGAACAGATATTTCAAGCCGTTTGTATCGTTCGGCGATGCCGCTATTAGGATACTGCTGAATATCCCGGAGAAATGCAAGCATAGAATTATGTAAAGGCTCAGTTTCAGGCTGCGATGCAACCTCAATATTACTCTTTATAGTTGATATCCGAAAATTTTCTTCTGGAAAAGCGGGTGCTATATACTGCATATGCCTTTTGATAAGTGCATCTGTGATCTTTCCTTTCTCAATAATAAACTCTGGTATTGTGATTTGAAATGGCCCGGCAATCCTGCCTTGAAGTTTAACAACTGCCTGGCCAATATCGAGCGTGCCTAAGATTTCTCTTTCTTTATCAAGTAAAAGGCACTGGCCCATTGCATTTATATCTGTTTTGTGTTTTAGGTTCATGCAGATGGTGGTATAGGTATTTCCCAAAGCTGGCAGCGAAATTTTGCTTGGATGTTGGTCGAGCAATATTAAACTTTCGCCGAATTCACGTATTTCCCGGAATATTATCTCCATAACTGATTGGCCGCCAACAAGCGACCTTCTTTCATCTGAAAGGACATGATGGGACTCCTCCAGGAGTATCGCATGTTTGAAATCTTCTCTTTTTTCTTCACTCATTCTTTTATGATGTATCCATAGCAAAAGCGCTTGGACAAAAAATACCTTATCTGATTGAGTCAGGGCATCAAGTTCAAGGATCACTGATTTATCGAGTATATGCTCAAGACTTTTGTTATTGTTGGAATTAAGAAGCTTATCCATATCACCGAAACACAACGATGATAATGCCCTTAATGTTGATGAAAGCCAACCTGATTCCCTTCCCCGGGTGTCCATATTTCGCGCTTTGGCCAACACATTCTTGAAATTTGGCCATTTTTCAACAGTGCCATCGTATACACCAGCGTCTCCATACACAGCATCGACAGCTTGCTGAAGCAGGAATAAAACACCATTGCCGAGACAATAAGAATGAGCAATTACTTCATTAAGTTTTTTAAGCCAGGTCTTTGGATTTGTCCCTTGAGGAGGGATTAATGGATTGAATGTAAAAGGTGTGATATTTCTACCGATAGTATAGACTTCGACATCCTTGAATTTAGGTAGTGAAAGTAAATCCCTGTAGTTTCTTTTCCAATCAAATACAAGAAATGGTTTGTTCTTCTTCTTTAGTTCCTTTAGTATCAAAAAGCCGACGTTGGTTTTTCCAGCCCCAGATCTTCCGAGAACAGCGACGTGCTGTATCCATTCATCTTCTCGAAGAGCAAATTCATATAAATCCTTGCCTGAATAATATACATTGCCTATTGGGTACTCCCCTTGGGCCAGTTCTTTTGATGGAGGGATAAGGATGGTTTCACTTTGCCCCAACTTAAAGGGAATATATTTTGCCGTAAGAAGCTGGAGATAATTTTCTATTTGCTGCTGGCCTTTGTTATCTTCAGACAGGTAAGCTTCATAAATCTGGTCCATCTTAGAGCCTAAGATAGGTTTTAATTTCAGGCAAAGCTGCCGTACATTAGCAGCGCTTGTGCTATCTGTCATATTCAGCCTCCACATCAGAGAAAACTGAATATCTGTGTTTGGCATCTTTGTATTTAGCAGCGCTTTCAAATAGTTTTTGTCTTAGCTCAACGGTATCTTTCCAAAATGCAAGCTCTTCATCTCTTTTCTGGCTTTCAAGCTGCAATAATTGGCTTTCCAGGTTTGAAAGACGTCTGGCTTTATCTGGTAAGTAATTGATTTTAACACCAAATAGTTTTTCCTGAATTTGCATATGCCTATGATCAATGTCTTGGATGTGCTGCTTGTGCAAATTGCATCTTTCATAGAAAAGGTTCGCTAAATGTCTTAGGCTAAGATATTCCAGTTGTTTTTGATTACCAAATACCTGGTCAGCCATGCTGTTCGTTATCGATTTCTCAAGGGGTGATAGTGCTTTTCGGAGTAAATCTGCATCAGGTTTGAATTTTTCGAAATAACCTTTTTCAGGCCATTGCAATAATGGTTGATAATAAGGTTCTGCTTCTTTTGCAGAGTACTGACTCTGTTGGAAATATAAGTTCCTTAATTCATAAGTTGTGTTCGGCATCATTTTGTAACTTTGCAGTGGTGATAAGAGGAGAAGAGGATTTATAAATTTTACTATTTTTATCTGCCTGTGCCCAAGGCCTCATAATAAGAAAAGGCCACTTTAGAATAATTTAATCGAATCTCGTACGCCAGATGGCTTCCAGAATGCTGGGATCAAACGTTAATTGAATTCTATTGGTGTATGTCCGATTTATTTTTGTCGAGATAAGTAGAATCAAACCAAGGCTTTGTAGGTATGATAAGTTAGAATAAAAATGCACGTAGCTGAAAGGTTCTTCATTGAATTGAGCACTTATTCTTCTGTATGTATCGTATATATCCTTCACATAGCTATCCTGTCGGGAAAGTGCAGCTTTTAGTATCAGCAGATTCTTATCGTTCAGATCCTTGACCACATCAAACATAATATCACGCCTGGCCTTCTCAAAATGGTCTTGTAGCGGCACATTCGGTTCCAGGGCCCACAAATACAAGGTCTTAATTGCCACCCTGACATCGGAATTGGTGTTCTTGACAGTCATGGCCGCGATTTCGCGGATGATTCGCCTGGGCAAAGATTTCAGGCCTACTCTGGCCCTCTCTGTCAGAATCTTTTTTATTTCCGTGGCATTGTAGCTCCTGAAGAGAACTATTTCTGGTTGAAGTGTGCTTTTTATGCTTTCATCCAGAGGATTAAGAAATTTAGGGTTATTGCTCAATAAAATTGCCATATAATTATTCGGCGATCTGCTGATAAGGTATAGAATATCCTTGTGCTTGTCTTTATCACTCATTAAATCCACTTCATCGAGCACAAAGACTATTTTCCCTTTTCCTGAATCTGTGAATTGTTGCCATAATTCGTCCAGGCTGCAGCCTCGTGGTCTTAAACCAAGCAAAGATGCAAGAATCTTAAAGCTTGTATTATGCTGTCGGCAGTTTGCGTATGCAAAATCGATTTGGCGTTGCTGGGATAGAACTTTCATAAGGTATTTAGCAAGGACACTTTTTCCTGAGCCCCGGGAACCTAATATCAGAACGTTGTTGGCAATGCCGGTCTGTTGGTAACGAAGTAATGCATTAATCACCGGCTTTACCTCCTCACGCATTAAAGGCTTTTCAGGAATGTAATTGAAGTCAAATACTTCGAAGTTGCAGATTTGATCCTTACTTTTGTCCAGACGTTTTTGTCTCTCTGACAGATATTTTTCAATATCCATTTTGACGCATAAACCTCACCGAACGTGTAAACTCTCAGGGGTTTATAAATCTATCGCATAATATAAAAATTGCTCTTTCAGCAACCTTATTTAAACAAGGCAAATAATAGTCACCTATAGATTTCCGGTGAGGCGAATATCAGGTAGGATAATAGCTAACTGCCCTGAAGCAGCCAGATTCTGGCATCTGGGACCCTCATGTATGCGAATATTTGTAAGATATGAGCAAATGGCACAAATAACCCTTACTTTCCCCAAGAAAAGGATTGCTTTAGGTGTCATATACCGGCGACTGCATGTTATTTGAGTAGGAGTTCAATGCTGCCATAGGAGCCGATATAACTGCATTAATATTCAAAAACGAAGATTTTTATAATCGCCCAATCCGAACCGTTCGATCAAACGAACACAATAGTCGATGTGCTACGGTTGGCCGACTAACCTACATTGAGATATTTCTCAATTCGTACATCTTCTTTGAGCCTAAACCTGTTTCTGCTTTGATCACCTATTGTCTTGTCGAATAAATCTGCCTTTAGCCGCATACGGTTCATTTGATTCTTTATCGTGTGGGGGGACTTATTCAAAGTCCGGGCTAAATCATCATAGGAAAGCCTCATTCCTTTGTTGTGAAAGAATACAGCTAAGATCCTTTTTTCCTGCTCAGAAAAACGATTAATATCAAATTTACGGTCTGAGGAAACAACCGCTGGCTCCGGCACAGTCGATGGGTTGATTATTTGAACTGGTCGAGTAGCAGATGGGACCTCTCTGACCAACGGAGGGCTGAGCGGGACAGTGCTGACTCTCTGCTCTAATCTCTCCAGCCCTTTAGCATGTTCTCTAATTAGTCTTGTATGTTCAGAAATTTCATCATCATGCTTCTTCAGGGCTATGTTTATAGTGGCGATCTGCGCCTGCATGTTTTCCATGTTGATCTCCATCTTTTTAATAGCCGGCTTTGATTTGGGATGAGCGTTTCTACTGCGCTTTTTCCTCCTGGTTTTTAGCTTTCTCTTTTTCCTGAATAAAGAAAATAATCCCATGTTTTCTAATATTTACAGAATCTCTGATGTAGATTCAGCCCCCAAACCTGTCGTTCAACTTTGGCCAAATGGAGCTTAAGATTCTGGCGTTTTGCTTCAGAGATGCTAACAGCGCCGTCATTAAGAATGCTGTGCATTTGCACGGATATATACAAAAAGTGCGAATACTCATTTTTCAAATCTCTTTCTGTTGGATCATTGATTTGAAATGCTGGTGGTTGACCCGGTTCTGCTTCTGCCTGCTTTAGCTGTTCCCAGGCTAGCAGTGCTTTAATTTGTCGAAGACTTTCTCTTAGACTTTTTAATCCTGCTTCTAAATCCACCTTTGCCATTGCAGAATAAAAGCAAGCAGCTTTTTAAGCTTTTCCCTTAGGAATACATATCGTCATCATTGTAAAGGTCTTCCCAACTCACTGTATCGGGATCGTAATCCTTATCCTTGTTTTGCTCCCCATATTCATGCAGATGATCCAGGATTCTGTTGGTGACCCTGCGAATAGCCCTGGTGTTGTCACAGATCTCGTCCAGCGTTTGCAGCTTTTTCTCCTCATCTGTAGGTTTATCTTCCGGTGTCATTTCAAAATGATAACGAAGTAGAAGTATTTAAGGTTTATGCTGGTGGGAAATATCAGAAGTAAAGTATATTTTATAGCAGCAGAGTATGGGAGGGCCCTACACTCGAGCCCTCCCCAAGATTAACTTTTCGACTCTTCATCAACTGAAGCAATACTCAACTCCGAAGCCAATAGATTCAATTGGATATCACAGTCAACCGGCAGCTGCCGCAGATGCTTTGTGAACTGGGCTATCATCAGGCCTGCTGCTATGTTCGCGCAATAAATGGTCGTCTTTGCTGTACACGGTCCTTCAAATGCCTCATCAGAATGAAACAATGTTGTAGGATAATGTTTTCTGGAACTGAAATCACAAGCAGTTAATATTCGTAGTACCTCAGCGCTCATGCGTCCATCTGCAAAGAAGTTAACCTTGTCTTTAACAGCTTCCCAGATTAGTCGCCTGGTGTGTATGTGGTCGACCGCACAAAAAACGATGTTACCAACTTCCATACTCCGGCGAAACGGCTGCTTGACCCAGTGTATCTCAACACCGGCGTTAATTTGTTTACAAAGCAATGTTGTAGCCTCGACTTTCGGTTTATCCAGATCATCTTCCAGATAACCCTGGCTTGCCAGATTACTAGCATCGACAGTATCAAAATCGACCATTTGTAACCAGGGGATGCCCATAGTTGTTAGCTGTAAAGTGACCTGCCGGCCAATAGCACCGACACCAACCACTGTTGCCTTGCAGGCAGCAAGTCTATCAGCTGGAACTATATCTTTTTGACGAATATATCTTTCTTTTCTTTGTTCTGCTCTCATATGAACATCACCTCGCTTTCTTTATCCCATAGGTCCGGTCTTTCTGCCAGCTCATCCAGAATAAATTGACGCTCTTCCGGTTCCATCTTTTCAAACTCATCTATAAAGTCATACGGAAGGGCATAACCAGTGAGGTCTTGCTTGGTGGAATTGTCCTCTTTAACTTTCTGGTTAGTCAACCATTCAACGGCGTTAATGTTAGCTGCATACTCTGCATCCCAAAGTTCATGGTCGCTTGGTCCAAAATCCCGGGAGTAGTCGATTTCAACGGGGATCAATACCTCACCACCTGGACCAACATTAAAACTTAGCTTGGCATACGTCTTTTTGTTTTGGGCAATCACGAACATCATTGCCCATTCGCAATCACCGAAAACTCTTTCGAATGTCTCTTCATCGATTATGCTTGGCTCAGGTGAATCCCCTGGATGCGTATGGAGCCAATGTCGAGCGAATTGTTCTGGCTTTCTGCCAAGGTCCACCTGATCTTCAAAAAAATCTCCAACTGCTTCATCATCGAATCTTACACTAACAGCTGTTACTTCTTGCTTGACCGGAACAAACTCTTTTACAAAAAGCAAGTCATCCGGTTCAGTAATGCCAAATCCACCGACTTCGTTATCAGATTTGTCTCGGAAGTATAGCAGCTTCGCCCATGCTGTTGGGCTGAACCTCAGCGTTAATCGCCGAGGTTCCTGTAATTTTTTCTTTTCAGCCAGCGAGCTTGATCTCTGAATCACTTGTTTGGGGCCTGCTTGAGACTCGGTTTTCGTTTGCGCCTGTAATTTGTTCGATTTGTTCTTCATCTTCGTTCTCCTTTTCTTCTTTACAGCCTGGACATAAACCTTCTTCAATACACGATTCACAACAAACACTTTCACACTCAACACATCGTATTCGAGCACATCTCGGGCATACCGGTTCCTCACAGATTTCACACTTTGCGGCACAGCCGATACATATGCTTTCATCACAGCTCCGGCAATATGTTGAGCACTCTTCACAAGATGCATGGTCACAAAAACTGCAGTAGTAACTGTTATCACTGCTCATAACATAGCCGCACTCATAACAGGGCTCTCCGCACCAATCATCCAGCGATACATATGGACTATCCGGGTTGTAGGTATTCAGGATGCTTCGTACCATTGTGAAAAAGTCTGATATTCTTCCCTGTTCAAGGGCAGTTTTGATTGCAACGCAACCATCGCCTTCACACAGTTTCTCACTACTAACGTGCGGGTGAGTAACCTCTTCATCTGTAGCAGCGGGATTTGGATTAAGGGCGATTACACAGTAAGGGCGGTCCTTGTACAATTCACTGAGCTTGTCTAATTCCAGTTGAATCCTAAATGGCCCGAAATAAACATCTTCTAACGTGATTGGTTCTGTTACAACTGATAGCGTGTTCCCGGCTTTATCAAAATCCAAATCACCGAATTCTTCCTGCACCTGATTCAATTCCTCAACCAGCAATGACAATTTGGGAGTCGTTTTCTGGGGAGCTTCTGCAAGCTGCTGGATTTGAGATATAGAATATGCTACGTCATTCAGTAATCTGCTTGTTCGACTGCAGCATCGACCTGCTGCTGAGAACCAGCCATGTACCAGTGATGCTCCCATTTTTCTGGATTCAGCGGTCAGTTCCCGGAGCTGGCCTGCAAAACTTGTCAGCCGCCTCATATATTCCAAATAGCTACCGTTCTTCAGCTTTGTTAGGCCTTCCTGGATTCTATTGGCAGCACGGATTAGATTCTTTATGTCTTCCATAGCTTATCCTTCCAAAAACGTGGGCATCTGATCATCACTAAGATAAACAGATGCCCTGGTTAGATTTTTTAATTGTGACTACTGCTTAGGCCGAGGCTCCCTCGATTTTCAGTGGAGTTATTGTAACGCGGTCATTCTCCTGCAGAACATAATCGCGAGACACCGGCTGACGGTTAACTCGAATAAGGAAATCATCTGGTTTTCTTCCAGACATCTTTTCGTCGAAGAACTGTTCCACTGATTTGCCCTCAGAGACATCAACATAGTCAGCCCAGCCGGCACCGACATTATTTATGTACAAAACTCTCATTTTTCAATTCCTTTCAATACTAAAGATGTGCGCAAAAAAATTGCCTCCGGCACTGTGCACAGAGGCTGTCTAAAATAATAGTTGATTTGAATTTAACTTTTACACAATCATTGGCATCACCTCACTTTTTCAATTTGTTCTCTAACAATTAGTAATCGCTCGGCAGCAGACAAGTCACATGGCTGCAATCATCAATAAACCAGAGTTTTTCACCATCAATGTCAAAGACCTGCAGATAATCCAAGCCGCCTTTTTGTTTGACTTGTTTTTGGAGCATAATATGGGCTGCTACTATGACAGCTTCTCCGAACTTGTCTATGGCCGCACGAGTGGCAACAAATCTACCTGAAAATTGGTATAGCCCTTCTCTTTCCTGCGGTAGAAGTTTAACGTTCTTTTTATGTGTCAGTTGTTGAATTGGTGCAATCATAATTTGGTCCTCCAAGTAAAAGGATTGATATTGTTACTTTCAAAATCTTACAAAAAAGGTGGACTATCCTGACTTCTTATTAACTTATTTCAGGATTTTCTGCTTGTTCCGGCTGTTTGTGCCCCATCAGGTATTCATATGCCTTCTGAAGCGCTAATACGGCTTTAGGGAGGTCATTTAAGCTAAGGCTGTTGGTTCCATTCCATTGGCCGGTTTTGTCTTTATACCTGACTTCGATCGCTACTTTCGGTAGCTGGATTAACTTGCCATTTTTTTCAATTGTGTTTCGAAATACAGATGCTCTTACAGCTCCAACCTTGAAAACAATTTCTGGTTTTACCATTTTCCGCTTATTCCTTATCGATTGGATATTACCAATCAGTACGATCGTACTACATGATAGATATTTATATATCTTTTGGCTGATGCTGATGAATTCAAGGCCGAGAGAAGGCGCTAAAAAGCGACCTTTAGGCAAGCGATTTTTTAGCAAGACCTTCTTTAAGGCCGCTGATTAAACAATCAGCATCAGCAGCAAACACCGTCGGCGGAAGTGAATTGAAGCAGCGAAAGAAATGGGTATGTAGGAGAAAGAGGAATTGAAGAGAAGATGAGAGTTGGGCATTACGATAAAGAGCAGTATGTGATACTGATGACTAAGAAAGAAAATTCCTGTTTTCCAGGCTATTTCAGGAAATTCCGGTTTTTCCGAGCCGGAAAAGGCCACATTTGAAGAGCATGACAAATCCAAAATTTCAAAGCTACTTTATTTTTCCTGACAGTGCTTTTAGTGTGATAAGCTTTTGTTAGGATTGAAAGCGGCTTTTTTAATATTCGGATATATTTGCTTTCATTGTTCATTAAGATTTTGAAGTTTATAAATTTTTCGTTTTTTGCTAACTTTCACTTTTTCAGTTTTTTTCGAAAGGTTTATATAGTTGGCTGATTTCACATTACAGCAGGAATCTGAATAAAATGAGGTATAACGATGATTTGCTAAGCGTGGAGCGACTCTCAAAAAAGCGCAAATCCATGAATGTGAAATTTTCGAAAAATCGACACAATTTCGGCGATACAATACGGTATTTAACGATCAATGAATTACAACAACTTTTCGATTGTATTGATAATTATCATCATAAGCTTATGTTACAGGTGATTTATGAGCTTGGATGCAGGGTTGGTGAATTTGTACGAATCCAGGTTAAACATCTGAATTTTTCAAGAAGCACGGTTTTTTTCCCTGCTGAAAATACAAAAACCAAATATCCTCGAACCAGCTATCTGCCTAAAGGCCTGATGAATGAAATTAAGAGTTTATTGAAACGAAACACAGTGCTATCGAAAAGATTAGAGAACATCAATAAGCCCGAAGCTTACGTATTTCACCCGGGAAAAAGATGGAATAACCGGTATACGGAAAATCGCATCCGGCAGATATTTCAGATTTATGTGAAAAAAGCAGGGTTACAATACACCTATGGAAATGACAAGATTGGAAGGAACTTGAAGATGTTCACGGTTCATTCACTTCGGCATAGCCATATCATGCATTATATTGTGGATCGCGGTTTGCCTCTGCCGATAGTTCAAAAGCAAGTAGGACATAGAAGTCTGAAAACTACATCGGTTTATTTGTCGCCATCGACGGAAAAAATGGCAGAAGCATATGATAGAGTAAATCGGCAATAAAACGTCAAAAACAGCATAATTTGTTAATTTTGCTAATGTGCGTTTTTAGCCCAAAAACGAGGATTTTTTTGCCTCGGATTAAGTATACGGCGCAA
>CAYGBE010000256.1:0-4650 GCA_964348065.1 uncultured archaeon | reverse complement strand
GATATTCGGATTTCGGATTTAAGATGTCGGTTTTCAGGACAGCGTGCGATCCTGTAAACTATTCAAGTTGTTACTGGGACACTACACTAGCCCCCACCGGGCAAAAGATCAACAGTATCGTATGCGAGGCCTACTCGATCCGTGAGCAAGATCTGCTCAGATGGCGAAGGGGAGTATTCAACGAGCCAAGACCCGTGGCGATCTACCTGACTTGCCGGTTAAGGGGCGCCGGCCTGGATGAGATTGGTCGGCACGTTAAGCTGAAGAGGTACAATTCAGCACGTAGCGCCGTAGAACAGGTTAAGAGGCTGATATCAAAAGACCGACGATTCAAAGAACGTGTTGAAAAGCTGGAGTCATTGGCTGCTAAGAGTCAAACCTCGGTTGATAACCGCGGGAGAGTGAGGGATTACGGTATTACCGTTTTTTGTATTGACAAGAAATGATTTTTGTGGTTCTACTAGCCACAATGAAATAGAAGGGGGTCCAGAGCGATTTCTCAGAACTTTTACCATCTAATAAGTGAAAGGAGGAATGAGACATTGAAGAAAACACTGCTTTTTCTGATTGTAGCTGGGTTGCTTTGTGGCGTAGCCGCTGATGCTGGCTCTCAAGTCCGGGACATTTCCTGGGGAACGTCTGCCGTGGGCTCGTCAGGTCACAGGGCCCTGGTTAACCTGGCGGCCGTGCTCAATAGGGAAATGCCGGGTTACAGAATCATGGTCTTACCGACGCCGGGGGCGATTGTGACAGTCAAGGGGTATGCCACCGGGCAATTTGACGGCTACTATGGGGCCGATATCGCTTTCTATGAATTGGCGAACGATATCAACCGATTCAAGGGCTTCAAGCCTCAGATCAAGAGACCTCCCGTTCAATCCTTCTGGGCTTACACGATGGAAGTCGGAGTTGGGATCCATGCCAAGGACAGGGACAAGTACAAACAGTGGCGTGACCTTTCCGGGCAGCGCGTGTTTACTGGACCTCTTCCCTGGGATACTCGGGCCCAACTTGAGAGGGGCTTGCAAGCACTGGGCGTAAAACACCAGTACATGGAAGTAGATCTTGCCACCGTAGGATCGGTGCTGGAGGCCGGTAATATTAAGGGGTTCCTCGCGTATACAGGAGCCGAGACAAACCCTCCTCCTTGGATCTTCGAGCTCTCACTCGGAACGGAATGGGCGATCCTCAATCCCAGCAAAGAGGAAACCGAGCTGCTGGAGAAGGCGGGGTTCGCGCTTGTCGAAGTGAAGCCAGGCGTTTTTAGAAAGGATGTGCACGTGGATAAAGTCCTATTCCTACCCTTTTTCTACGGGTTTCACGTGGGCTTGGAGGTGTCCGAGGAAGACGTCTACAAGATGTTGACCATCATCGAAAAGAGTTCGGGCGAACTTGTCAAAATGGACGCTACCTTCGAACAGGTTCGCAGAGACATGCCCGGTCTCCAGCGCCGAGGGGTCGAAGCGGCAGTCGATTTTGTTCCGATACACCCCGGCCTCGCGAAGTATATGAAGGAGCGCGGGGTCTGGAATCCAAAGTGGGATGACCGTATCGCAAAGAGCAAGTAGCAGTATTTGTGGGAAGGCACCACCGCTATCTCGGTCCTAAAACCCCCAACTCGTGCCCTCCGGTGGATCCGGAGCCATCCCGGCATGGGTCGGCAGGGAAAATCCTTGGGCCAGGGCCTGACCACCTAGAAGGAAGGAGCCTTAGAGCCGCATGGGTACCCCACGGGTGCCCCCTGGACCGCAAACCCAAGCGCCAGCGAGGGTCCTCTTTTTTATTGTTGCCCTACTCTTTTTCGTGTACCTATTCCGATACTACATGACCGGAATCGGAGGGCCCACGTTGGTCGCGGTCATGTTGGTTCCCGTCACGTTCATCCTCTTCACCTTGGATGGACTGCGCAACAATAGCCTCTATCCAAGGCTTGGGCTCACCGCAAACTACATCATCGCGGGCGTCTACATCGTCGTATGCCTTATCGTTGCCTTGTACTTGAACCTGGAGTTCATGGATATCCGAACGGTCCGGGCAGGCATATGGAGCCCCACCGATCT
This sequence comes from uncultured archaeon, assembly GCA_964348065.1. Lineage (GTDB taxonomy): Archaea > Aenigmatarchaeota > Aenigmatarchaeia > Aenigmatarchaeales > Aenigmatarchaeaceae > CS1-C013. The sequence goes on along the minus strand of CAYGBE010000256.1, from coordinate 2,590 downwards.
GGCGCTCGGCGGCCTCATGTTCGGCCTTGTCATGGAATACGCTAGAAAGAGGTACTTCCCCCTGTTTGTGATCAACCTGTTCCTGATCGCGTATACGGTATACGGGGGGATTGTGCCTGGATTATTCTGGCACCCCGGTCTCAGCTGGACGCGGGTCCTGAGCGCGATGAGCGTCGAGATGACGACGGGAGTCTTCTCGTATCTTCCCCAGCTCGCCCTGACGCTGATCGGCTCCTTTATCCTTGTCTTGAGTGTTCTAAGGGCCTTCGGCTGCGTCGACTCGATCATTAATGCCGCCTCCCGGCTCGCAGGTAAATCGTCCCGTGCACTCCCCCAGGCCGCGGTGGTCGGGTCCTTCGCCGTAGCGACCATAAGCGGCAGCGGAGCGGCAAACGCCGTTACCACAGGCTCGGCTACGATTCCGGCCATGATCGCTAGCGGATTACCCAGGGTGAATGCCGCCGCCATCGAGAGCGCCGCCTCCCTGGGCGGCCAGCTCATGCCGCCCATCATGGGGATCTCCGCGTTCATCATGGCCGAGTTCCTGGGGAAGAGCTATTGGGACGTTGTCACCCGGGGGTACGCGCCCGCGTTAATCTACTTTGTCGGTGTGGCCGTGGGTGTTTACTTGCTATCCGTCCGTTACCAGACCAGGGCTGCTTTAGTCTCAACGACGCAGATGACCCTCTTCGACAAGATCAACCTCCTTGTTTACGCCGCCGTCATCATCGGCCTGGTGACTCTCATGGGAGTCATCCGATTACCGGCGATGGTCGCCGCTTTGAGAGTATTTGTCGGCGCGGGCCTCGCGGTCTCCGCGATCTCCCTCATCATGACCTATCGGACCCACCGGTCCTGGAATCTGCGCCACATGGCCGCGCCATTCGTTGGTTTCATCGAGAACTTCGCGAGGGTAACCGCTGATCTGACTCTTTTGCTGGCGACCCTGTCCATCATGACGGGCGTATTCGTGATCACGGGAATCCCCACGAAAGTCGGCTCTCTCCTGATGGAAGCGGCCGGCATGCACCTCATCGGCATGCTCCTCGTCGCCTTTTTCTTCGCAGCCCTCGTCGGGACCGGGCTGCCGCCGGCGCCGACTTACATTCTCACCGCCCTTGTGATCGCTCCCACGATGGTCAAGTTTGGCATTGACCCTTGGGTCGTTCACTTTTACGCCTTTTTCCTGGCCGTCTGGGGTGAGCTCACGCCTCCGACTTCCGTCGTTGCGGCGGTTGCCGCCAAGATCGCCGACGCATCTTTCATGGGGACACTGTTCAGGGGGATCCAGCTCTGTGTTGTGCTCTTTGTGCTGATGGGCGGGATCTTTTCCAGGCCCGAGCTGGTCCTGGAACCCGGGCTGGCACAATTGGGCGCATTTGGTCTGTTCTTGGCCGCCGTCGTCGGCATCCAGTTCAGCATTCAGGCGAAATACAGCAAAAAGAAAATCCAGGACCTTTTCACCCGGGGGGTCCTTGCGGCCTTATCACTCGTGGTCGTCTTTCACCCAAGCACGCGCTTGGCGACCATCGCCATCGTGCCGATTGGGGCCTTCGTGGGGTACTGGTTCCTGAAGGAATGGAAGCATTCATCTTAAGTGGGAAGTGGCGATTTGTTCAATGGATTTTCCCTGGGCCAAGACCTGGCGCCCCATATGAATAACGGGAACAAAAAAAGGATCTCATCTTCAGATAATACGTGCCCCTTTAATGGGTGACCCCTTTGCCAGGTGCTCTGGTCAGCTCAAGGCGTGACATCCCAATGGGTATCGGGCGGCCCCATCAGCCAGGTCTATATCCCCTCGATATCTACTAAACAACAGCAGATGTAGTAAGCATACCGGTTGGTGTTTATCAATGCCAGCGAAAGGAACAGGAGTTGAGTCTGGCGCAACTTGTCCCGCCATTTTATTCTGTCGTAGCCTTGTCGAAGACGGAAGCCGTCGATGACAGCGGAAGCCTCCACCCTCCGTAGCAGTGCTACTGAGGAGGACGGGTTGGCGTAGGCGGAGGATTGAACATAATTGAACATTTTTCAGAGGTCTCAAAGAATGGACAGAGAGGTATTCGTCATGTGCATATAGAGGGGTTGGACATGCCCCTAAGAATGTTTAGTTTCAAACTGCGGCACGAGGTCTTGGTCCTGTGTTTGTAAGTGCTTTTGATGATGCGGGCGTACAGGAATTGTAGGGATTACTTCAGGTCACGCACCCCTCAGTCTCCTGTCGTTGGGGCTAGAACATATGGTAGTCAAAAGAAGGGGGCAAGATAGACCCCCCTCTTTCTTGGCTTCATTTAGCGATATTTACAATTCTTTGACTGATACTAAAATCAGGCATATTTTCTTTATTGGCTTTCAAATAGTCTATATATATATTTTTGTCGAGATCCAGCACTGGTTCATAACCACCGTTGGCGATTAGATCGGCCGTATCCTGCCCTAAATATTGTTTCCCTTTTCCCCAGACATAGTTATTTGTGACCGCTGTAAAAACCTGATCATCGGTAATGTCGGCACCCTTGAATTTAATAGAAACAACTCTTTGGCCATCCGGTTTACTGGAATCAAATTGATAACTCAAAGTTTTTGG
>CAYGBE010000255.1:0-3437 GCA_964348065.1 uncultured archaeon | reverse complement strand
ACAAATAGTTATAAACTAATCTTTAAAAAGCTTATTTCTTTTTAAAAATAACATATTTTATGAAATTCAGAAAAATCCAAGAAGGAAAGATAAATTTTTATGTTCCTAAAGGAAGAATTTACGACGCTCCTGTATTTTTCAACCCAGAAGCAGAATTAACCAGAGATATATCAATTTCAGCGATCCAAGTCTTTCAGAAACAATTCAAAAACAAGATAACAATATGTGATGCTTTAGCAGGAACAGGCATAAGAGGCTTAAGATACTCAAAAGAATTAACAGGAATTAAAAAAGTCATTCTAAATGATAAAAATCCAATAGCAGTAAAACTAATAAAGAAAAATATCAAAGAAAACAAGCTTTCTAGAAAATGCAAACCAAGCAAAGAAGATGCAAATATTTTGTTAAGAAACAATGTTTTTGTAGTTATTGACTTAGATCCTTTTGGTTCTCCTAATATTTTCATGGATTCTGCTGCAAGATCAATTTATCATAAAGGATTTTTATGTGTAACAGCAACAGACCAAGCAGCTTTAGCAGGAACTTATCCTAAATCCTGTTTAAGAAAGTATGGAATAAAGTCAATTAAAACTGAATTTTACAATGAATTGGGAGTTAGAATACTAATTTCTTTTATTATATTAAATTTAGCAAGATATGGAAGGGCTTTCATACCTGTTTTATCGTTTTCCACAAAGCATTATTACAGAGTTTTTGGAAAAATTGAACATGTGGGAAAGATAGCAGGTTTGTTAAAAGACTTTGGATATGTTAATTACTGCCCTAAATGCCTAGAAAGAAACATTAAAAACATAGAAAAATTTGATAGCAAAAAGCATGTTTTTAAGAACTGTGGTTTAATTTATTTGGGAAAAATATTAGATAAAAAATTCTGTAAAAAGGTTTTAGCAGATATTAGAAAAAGAGATTTCAAGTTAAAAAAAGGTGAGGAAAAATTGTTGAAAATGTTAGTAGAAGAAGCTGATATGCCTGCTTTTTATTATGATCTGCATGTTTTGGCTAAGAAATTGAAAAAAAGCATTCCTAAATCAGAAATTTTAATGAAAAAACTTAAGAAAAAAGGGTTTAAAGCATCTAGAACGCATTTTTGTCTAACGGCAATAAAAACAGATGCCAATTATAAGAAATTTTGTAAGATAATTTCTTAATTTAATTTCTATTTTGCTGTGAAATGAACTCTTTTTCTCCTCTTTAACCTATTGTAAATAGGACAAAATCCAACTTTTATCCAAAAGCATAATGGTCCTAAACATGTTTTAGTGCCTTTGTAATAATAACAAGTCTTAACAGTATCCTTAACTCTTATTACAGTTGGCCTTTGAGGTTTTAGTTTTCTAAACACAAAATCACCCTGAGGAAACATAACAAATCACTTTATCACTAACTCGTAATAATAATATGAATAGAAAGGTTTATAAAACTATCGTTCAGTAGTAAAAGCTTATAAAGAAATTAAAAACCTTTTTAAATCAATTTTGTCTTGTTTTATGTCTATTCCTTCTTCTTTAAGTAATTTAATATGCTTCTTAACAACTCTTCCATCAGAAAATACAACCCTATAACAAGGATATTTGTTTGGATAAGGATTATTGCTTAATAATCTTCCAGCAACCCTTGGATGAATTCTTAGTTTTTTGGCAACAATCTTATATGTTGTAACCTTACCTCTAGGAATCTTTGTTAATAGAAGTTGCAATTCTCTCATCTTATCCATTTAGAATCTCCTAACAGGACCAGCAACAAATAATCTGTATCTAATGTTATCACTTTCCAATTCTTCCATAATTCTTTTAATAACAGCACTTTGAGGATCTGGCATTAGCTTTATTCTCTTCTTAATATCATCAAAACTCTTAAATTCTCCTTTCTTTCTCTCATTAATAATATCCCACATATGCTTTTTTCCAACGCCAGGTAATAATTCTAATTGATGTAATCTTGTAGACACAGGACGAGAACTATTAAAGAAATTAACAAACCTTTGTTCATTTTCTTTAACCAGTTTTTCAACTATAAAAGGTAATTCTGACCTGGCAAAACTTGTTAAATCTTTAATAGTTATTCTTCTTTTAATATGATCAATATGGTCTCTTTTTGATTCTCCAATATAAACTACATCTCCTTGTTTTAGATTAACATCTTTTTTAACTACAAGCTCTAACAAAGAAAAGTACTTAACGCCTATAACTTGAGCTATAGGCTCCTGCCTACCAGTAGCATGACCTCTTGAAAGGAAATCCAATACTATAACATTTTCATCTTTTAGAATAGGCATAAGCTATCACTATTTAGAATATTTTTTAACTGTTTCTAAGATTTTTTTAATTTCTCCGTCTTTGAGACTGAATTTTTCTCTAGCAAATATCATTCTTAATTCATCAGGGGTTTTAGGGGCTAAATCAAGGATTTTAACCATGGTCTCATCAGACATTCTAAGAACTTGTGATAACTCTTCTAAGAACTTTTTAGCATCAGAAGGAGATATTTTAGTAAATTTATTTAAATGATCTAAAGCAAGTTTTTGCTCATAACTCAATTCCTTTTTCTTCTCACGACTAAGCATAATCTTCTTTGCATCAGGCATTCCTGTTGGTTTTACCTTTTTTACATTCATGAAATCATTTATTATTTAGAATTTCAAAGTTTTTAAACTTTAAGATGTTTTTTTCTAACGCTTTTTCCAGGTTTAACAACTTTTCTAAATCTAGCACAGCTTGGACAAACATACATTTTTCTGCTAAACATGTGAACATTATATCTTTTGACTTGCTTTCTTAATACTGGGTCAGATATTCTGAATCCTTTGCGTTTTATAAAAGCCTTCCATCTAGGAACACTCTTTCCACAAAATCCACACTTAACAAAACCTTCTTTTCCTCTTCTTTTGGTGTGAGCATAGGTTCTTTTGTATGGCGCTGTGCTTATTGGCAAGAAAATCACCTCTATATTTATTATATACAAGAGTTTATAAAAGCAAGAATTAATCTTTAAAAAGAATGAGGAATTAATAGAGAATATGTTAAAACCAAAATTGAAAAAAATTGGTACTTGTTTATGGGAATTGCCTAAAACAGCCAAAGCAGGAATGAGAGTTCCATCATGGCTTTTCTTATCAGAAAAACTATTGAAAAATCTTGAAGACGGAGCAATTGAACAAATTGCAAATGTTGCCTTTTTACCAGGAATATACAAGCATTCAATAGCACTTCCTGATATGCATTTTGGTTATGGCTTTCCTATTGGAGGAGTTGCTGCTCTAGACTATGAAAATGGAGGACTATCACCAGGAGGAATTGGTTTTGACATTAACTGCGGAGTAAGATTATTAAGAACTAATTTGGATGAAAGCCAGGTTAAATCAAAAACACAAGAACTACTAGAATCAATTTTCAGAAATGTTCCTTCTGGAGTGGGAA
>CAYGBE010000254.1:0-9150 GCA_964348065.1 uncultured archaeon | reverse complement strand
TGGGTTCTTGACCGTATCTTTTTGGGTGAAGTACCTTGATTCTAGGATGTTAACGGGTTGTATTTGGGGAAAATTGTGAGAAATTAGATGTAAGGCAAAAAAGGAAATTCCTATAAATACCGATCACTGGTGAGGGAATGAAATTCGATTAGAGCTAGCATTTTCCCCGCTATGCCTTTTCTCTAACAGTTATTGTGTTCCAGTTTTTAGGCGAAAAATTCTGGCGGAAAATCCCTTAACCGTATGATATCCAGGGCCCTCTTTTTGATGTCAAAGCCCATCGGGCATTTCACGACACAAGAAGTACAATCAGCACAGGCGATAGGATTTTCCTTGACGGATTCTATATTTCTCACGGCAGCGGCAAGGTCTCGATACCCGTAAGTATACATGTAGCAGCGCATCAGTGTTGGGATATCAGGCGCTGATGAGCACTGTCGCAGACAAGTACCGCACCCCTGGCAGAAGAGACTGTCTTTGTGATTCAAGCACGCCATTTCGAGATAGGCTTTCTCCTCAGGAGTTAACGTGAGGTCTTCCATAACAGACAGGTCTGTTTCCAGTTGGTTGAATGTGGTTATCCCTGGGACAGCAGTATGGATGTTCTCGTTTTGCAGAACCCATTTCAGAGCTGCCTTGGGATTGCTCACTGGCACTTGTTTATTATTTATCATCCACGACTCTCCGGTAATGGTCTTCATGGCGACTATACCCATTCCTTTGCCCGCTGCATAGGCAACAGCTTTTTTTCTCTCTTCGATGTCTTTGATTTGGAAGTTGTAGGCGAGCATGGCCACATCATAAAAACCGCTGTCAGCAGCCGCCTGGACAGCTTCCGGGGCGAAAATATGCGAACCAATCCCTAAAAATCGTGCTTTCCCCGCCTTTTTAATCTTTTCCATTGAATTCATCAAAGGTTCAAACATGACAGATTCCTTTTTGGCGGTAAAGGGAAGGTAGAAGATATCTACATAGTCAACGTCCATTCTATTAAGGCTGCCCTCAAAGTCTTTTTCAAATCTGGCAATATCGGTGTCTTTCGAGAAAACACCCGATTTATAGTCTATTGGCTGTGGTATGACACCCGTGGCCAGTATGATGTCCTCTCTTTTGTAGTGTTTAAGAATTTTTCCCACGAATTCTTCCACCCGGCCCCTGGCATAGTATTGAGCTGTGGCGATATGGGTGATCCCTGAATCGAGGGCCGTTCTCGTCAGAGCTTCAGAGGTGTCATCCATGGTACCGATGCTCACAATCGGGAGTTTTATTCCTGTTTTTCCGAGAGTGCGGTATATAAACTTACCGTTTTTTTCTTTTTCTACGCCTTTGTCGGCAGCCCCCTTGTACCCGATATGGGGAAGGGTAAAGGCACCGGCAATGCCCGCCAATCCTGCGGAGATGAAATTCCTTCGATTCATACATGTGTTTTTCTTGGTCATGATTGCCTCCCTTCGTGTTTTTTGATGATTTGATTGATCATCAAGCCTATTTACTTTATCTTGTATTTCTAATTTCGATCGACAAAAAATATTACAATCCTATTTCTTAGGGTTTTTCCTGTTTTACATTATAATACGTGTCCATTCTCAAAAAGTTTATTTTCGATTCACCTAATGCCAAATATCCCGACATATCTACTTGAGAATTGTCCTATACTTCTACTACGGGAATTTCCAGGCAATTTTGATTAGAAAGGCTGGTCTTATTCGTATCTCAGTGCTTCGGCCGGATTGGCCAGTGCCACTTTGATCGACTGAAAACTCACCGTCACAAGGGCAATCCCGAATGCCAACAGTCCGGAAAAAATATAAGAATTTCCTTTTTGTGCTCGCCAAAAATCCATCGCAATTTTCCGCGATTTCCACCGGCTGACGTCCTAAAATGGACATAGCAAACACAGGACGGCAAGATCCATTGCCAAAAAATAGAGACAAAGCAACAAAAACAGAAAAACGGTCAACAATAAGATAGACTCCAGCCGCCATTCAGTCAAAAAAACCTTTCCAACCTAGTTTCAGAAGTGCTCTCCGCTCTCTTCGGCTGCCATCAGGAGTTCCTGTTGGACGGCTTGAGGTGGAGGAGGCCGTTCGGCCATCAAAGTGAGCTATAATCTTGTCGATAACTTTATAGTCTTCTATGAAAGAGATGATTGACATCTTGCCTCCACACGAGGGGCAAAACAGAGGATCGACTTCATACACCTTACGAATCATCTCTGCCCAACCCTTTGATGGCACAAACAGCTCCTCCTGTTCGATGATCAGGAAAGGATTTGCTGCTTCATGGGTTTTCCTCATCTTGCCTCGGTGGGCATTGGCATAAAGGCCGTAGTCACGCACCATGACCTGCCCTTTTTCAGGAATGTGAGAGGTGACTCCGGCGATAAAAAATTTAGACTTTTAGAAAAAGGGGATAAAAAATTTTTCTAGAGGAAAAACATAGCCCTCTCACTGAAGAGCTTTTCATGTTCAAAGAGCTGGAATTTTTCCTCATAAAAATCATCAAAGAAGATGGGGTGATAAAAGGTTTAATGGGCATGTATGATAACGGAAGGACTGATATAAGTTTAAAAAGCGACTGAACTTGGGTTAACGGATTCAGTCTTTTCCCTGGGCGTAACGACCATTAAGGCAATCTCCATCAGGATTTTTACACATTCGTCGATCTCTCCCCGCTCAAGATTCTTCCGGGCCACATCTATTTGTGTCTTAGCATATTCTAATGCATCTTCTATAGATAATATGCTTGTGGGAAACTGAAATTCCTTACCGGAGTGGGCCAATAGATAGGATTCATTGAGCAGGGTTATGGCTTCTGGATTGAAGATTGAAGTTGAGTCGAACAGCTTTTTGGCCTCTACTGTCTTTTCCTCGAACTCAGCAGGGAACTTTGTGTCCGGTGAGGCCATGGCAATCGCCTCCACAAGCAATTTGAATCCTTTCCTGGGATCTTTTTCGGGAGTTTGAGGATCAAACAAGTCAGCAGCCAGCCTGATTTTGGCATCGATTTTTTCCTTATCCACGATTGCCTCTATCCTGGTGGCCAAAAGCAGAAACAACGTCATAACCATAAAAATAAGCAATAATTTTTTCATTTTAACCTCCGTACATTTTTCGGACGCATCTGCTGTTCGTCCATAAGAGTAACCGAAAGATTCCCTTTTTTTGTTTACGATCGGCGAATATATTCCGTGGCTTGCTAAAGGGAGCCAATTGTTGATGGTTCCAAGGAAGTATGCCACCTTAGAAATAATATAGCCCGTTTAAAGATAATCTGGCTGAAAAAATGTAAAAAAGATACAATCTATTCAAAATCAATCGAAATATTTGTTATAAATATTCAGTGATTATAAACAATCGCCCGCAATTGAACGGTTACTGTTATGAATGAAAAATGGGCATTACCATTGCATCTCGAAGGGTTAGAGTCCTTGAAAGAGAAAGCTTTCGAGGACGTATAGGGAAGAGCCTCGTGAGGGATGAAGGAAAGATCTATGAAGAGCTGATCCTGCCCCGTGAATCCCAGATGACGCGCACCATATGGCGCGTCGTGCGCCATCCGGAGTTAGCGGAAGACACCCTGCAGGATGCCCTTATGACTATCTGGAGAAGAAGGAGGCGCATTCGCCGCCATCCCAATCCTCATGCGCTGATCTTGAAGATTTGCTTGAATACCGCTTGTGACGCGTTGAGAAAGAGAAGACGGTGGCTTAAGCAGCAAGATCCCTCTTTACAGAACAGGCTGCTACGCCCCTCTGTCACAGATGCCGCCCGTGATCTGGAAAGAAAAAAAATGGAAGATGAGATCCTTGAGGCTATTAGCCGCCTTCCGAGAAAACAGGCCCTGGCGGTTTTAATGCGGATTGTCCAGGACCAGCCTTATAACGTCATCGGAGACGCGCTGGGTTGTAGCGATATTACAGCCAGAGTCCATGTCTCAAAGGCCCGGGCGCGACTGAGTCAGTGGCTCTCCCACTTATCCTCAACGCCTTTGCAGGAGGAATCAAAATGAAAAAAGAAAAAAAGCATAAACCGGAAATCGATGACCTGTTAAGGCAGGTTTTAAAAGACGATCTTCCTCCGGAACCGGAAAGCCGTATGAAAAGAGAGTTTATCCAGTTCAGAGAATCAGTCGAAAAGTCCGATCTTCGTCAGCGGATGGATATCCGTGCGATTTGGAGGCGCTTCTTTCGGCCTGCAGCATGGCAACGAGTGCGGTGGATGTTTAGAAAAGAAGTTCTGGCTCTCTCATCCCTGATCATGTTGGCTTTAGGCGGTTTCATGCATCTCTCAGGTCACCGGAGCGCCCTGGCTGAGTCCGTCTTGCTGCTCAGGACATCGGTTTTGGTATCGGATCAGATGCGACAGGCCACATCGATGGAATGCAGAGTAGAGGTCCCTGCAGAAGAAGGGCGATCTTTAGCCTATTTCATTCAATGGCTTTCTCCCAACATGACACGTGTGGATGTCCGGAAGAATGGCGAAATCCATAAGATATTGTGGATCTCGGAAAAAGGAATCACTCTTGCCGATCATGTCAAAAACACATTGAACGCATTCGAAAACATCGAACAAATCAAAGATCCTCTGTTTCAGACTGTTATGGGATTTCTTTCACCCATCGAGCTGGCGGATCGCATGTATATGACCTGGCAGCTAAGACAGGTTGAAGAGCAAGATGAAAGGCAGCAGGGAACGCTCACGTTCTCGGTCCATAAAGAGATGACTCTTCTGGAAATGGACGTTGATTTAGACACCTATCTGCCCCAGATCATCAAAAAATTCCATCCAGACTCTAAAGAATGCGGCAAGGAAAGAAAACTAGCGATGCATGTCCAATTCATCTGGAATCGTCCGGTTTCGTCTAAAATCATGAATCCCAAAATCTAAAAAAGGAGCCCAAGTGTCTGATGGACTATTGATTAAGCCATAAAGGAGGCGAATATGTCTTCTCAAATAAATGGAAAAAGACTGTTTCTTGTCTTGGCAAGAATGTCGGTAATAGCCTTATTGGTGATAGCCGTCATTCTCTCTGGAAGATTCACCGACTTCATGAGCGGATACGGTCTTGTTTTTATGCTGTTGACAGGAGTTTCCATGGCCTTGATGAGTTTTTCTGGTCCTGAGATCGGAGCTGCTTTTAAACATGCGGCGGGAGTTCCAGCTCCCAGAGAGGGGATAAGTAAATCCGTCCTTTTCTGGGAATCCGCCGCGAGAAATTTCTGGATGCTGGGTGTCTTGGGAAGCATTATCAATTTTGTCATAGCTGTTTCTAGCTCTCAAGGAAGTATCTCAGGTACTGCCACCGGCATGGCAACCTCTTTTATCACCACAGTCTATGGTTTGATTCTGGGAGTCATCTGCTTTGTTCCTGCCTGGAAGTTAACAGGAGGGCTTCTTGATCAAAAGATCGAGGAGGCCCAGGAGACAATCGGGATACCCGGGCGAGAGGCGACCGCACGCTTTGGGTTTGAGGGCATCATCGGGTATGTCATTTTTATTGCTATTATCTCCTGGACAATCCTGAAATCATCTCCATCCGTTTCGGCACCTAATTTTTTCGAACCATGGGAATGGATCATCTACTGGCCATCTCTTCTGGTCGTCCTGGGAGGGACTCTTGCTATGGTTGTATTTCTTGGTAATGACGCTGCCGGACGAACATTCACTTTGAGTTTTGCGTTAACAGGGCTGATCGGAACGCTTATGGGATTTGTCCAGGTTTTAATCAGCTTTGCTCATAGAAGCATCCAAGATGTAGCATCTGCAATGGCTTTCATCCTCTCTTCCTGTTTTGTCGCCTTGCTGGGTATGATGCTGGTCGGAGCACCTCTGGAAGACCGAAGCGTTAAGAGGGGAAGAGCAAGCAAGCCTTCAACACTCAGTCGGGTGGCCTGGTATGTTTTTCCCCTGGTGACGCTGATATTATTGGTTATAACATTAGTCCTGGTGATTACGCCTATAAAGCAAGCCAGATAGGCCAGTATTTATCCAGTCTCTAAAATAAATTTTTGTTTCTCTTTTTGAGCCATAAGTTACACATTTGCACCAGACAACAAAAATCTAAAATTTCTTGTTCCCGTTTCACACCGTGAATCATTTAGCTTCTTCCTTTCTGCCACTCTCATCTCTTTTGGAATTAGCGTGAGCGATTATGAAGATGAATTTTACAATCGAATAAGGGCATACTTAAGGTAGTTCACGATAGTCGCCGCTCCATGAAAATACATGATGTGAGCCTTTCTTAACGCTTATTAATATGTAAGTATGAGGGTATTCGGCATAAGACACTCATTTCAAAATGTCAGTTCTTTTTTCCGTATTTCTTACTCAGAAAGTAAGAGAAAAGCCGATCGTTGATAAAGGGTTCTCTGATAAATAAAATAGGGACGAGATTTCTTGATGACTTTATTTAGATAAAGGAGGAAAGCCATGTTTAAAAAAGAAATTCTAAACCATCTGAACTTTTTATTTGTTGTTTCAACCATTCTTTTCTTGGGGACTTTTGCGTTCGCCCAAAAAGGGGCGACTCCTCTCGTTCTCCAGGAAATGACCTGGACGGATATCAGGGATTATTTAAAGACCTGTGATATGGTGATTATTCCTCTAGGCGCCACCGAGCAGCACGGGCCGCATTTGCCTCTGGGAACAGATTATTATGAGGCTCTTGGGATGTCGAAACTCATCTCGGCTCGAACTGGAGTGTTGGTGGCACCGGTTCTTTTAGCGGGTTACAGTGTGTATCATTCTGGCTATCCTGGAACGTTAAGCCTTAAGCCTGAAACTATGGAGCAAGTTGTGTTCGAGACGATCAAGATGTTGATAAAGTACGGCTTTCGCCGCTTTCTCCTCTTCAATTACCATGGGGGGAACAATATCGTCCAACAAAGAGTCATTCACAGGATTAACAACACCACTGAAGCCATGGCCATGGCCATCGGACACGGCTCTTCAATCCAGAAAGAAGAAAAGGGCGAATTTTTTGATTGGCATGCCGGAGTGGATGAGACTTCCATCATGCTCTATCTCAAGCCTGAGTTAGTCAAGATGGAAAGGGCTGAGACACCGAAAATTTATTTTACTCCACAGATGCAAAAGCTGCGTGAACTTTCTTCAAAAAATCCAGAATTGATGAATGTTTGGAACTCATTAGTCGGTGTTCCTGAAGAGACAAGAAAAGGAGGCTCGAGCCGAGAAATCTCCAGCAATGGAATATGGTCTTTCAGTGACCCAAAAAAGGCGAATGCCGAGATAGGCGAGAAGTCGGTGAATCTCATGGTAGAAGCAGCCGTGAAATTCATCGAAGCCTGGAAACAGGCCAAGTAATCATGGTATCAGGCCTTTATAACTTCTATAATTCCACTTGCTGTTTTCTTCTTTCATAATACCTATAAGCTCTTCGAGCTCTTTACGGCTTGGTTTCTCTCCCCGAATTGTTCGAAAAAATACTGGCAATTTCTCTGATTGCATTATCTAATTGAATGCTAGTCTTTATAAGATATCATTATGATATAATTTCGAGAAATTCAAAGAATTAGCCATATGGTGGTGCGAGCATAACAAAATAGAATACATCGAGGATTTATAACAATTTAACCTGGCCTTATCATTGTTCCTCTTGCAATTGTATTCATTTAGTTAACAAATAAACATTTTCGATATATTTTTTTCCTGTAATCTTTTTTAAGAATTTCTAAGTCAACCTCTCTTGACGTAAACAAGATTTATCTTTCTAATTCAACTTTACTTGACTTAGAAGACATTTTTTTCAAAAAAACCATAATTTTTGATATATTCTCATATTATGAATTATGTAAACTTTTAAATTGTTTGGGATGAGGGACTTAGGAGGGAGAGGTGATATCGCAGCTTCACATTTTAGGCCAAAAAATCGGGGGTAATTTCCCGTTTATCTTTAATTAAGTACTGAAATGTCGGTAATAATTTTCATGATAATATTCAAGAATTCTGATCTATCCAGGATTTTAAGAAATGGATCAATTCAGTCACTGGCATTTCGTCGATATCTTTTTTGGTGAAATTCATACTTTTAGCTGAAATCTCAAAACTGTATAAAAATTCATTATACCTTTGCCATATTTTTGTTCCGCTTTGTATATCCTTCCTTACGTTTTCAAATATCCAATTTCTTACGCCTCGAATTAATGTTTCGGGATCAGAATTGTGCGCTCTTATGTCAGAACCTGAGATGTCCGATAATACTTTCTGAAATCTATACCTTTCTTTTTCAAGAACAAGACACCGTTTCTTTGTTAATGGCTCTGGCCCGAAGTATCTCCCCCCTAGATCTAAACCCAACTCAAAAGGCATATTAAATCTTGGTAGATCTTTGGATTTTAAAGGTTCTATTCTTGAAATATCATGTATGCTGTATCTTGACTCTTTGATTAATTCTCTGATTTTCTTAAATCTCTCTTCTCCAGAATCAAGTCGTTCAGAAGCAATTCTAGGATTGAGACCGCAATCCATGATTGTGAATAACAGAGCTCTTAATAAAGGGATATATTCTTTGTCAAATGGACAATTAATGAATATATTTTTATCGAAAGCCGGCGGTTTTTCTGGCATATTCAGGGGGAAACAACTGCCTTTTCATCTGAAATTAAAGGAGATTTAACCTGCCGGTCGATGGATCCATCCTTTTTGTGTATGACTATTTCTTTACTAGGTCCATTTTTAACGAGATGTTTTGCAGTCTTAACGGCACCTTCTTTTGATGAACAAATCCTGTATGCCTTTTGAGATCCTTCCACCCTAACCGCCCATTTACTTTTTTGGGAGATGATATGAATTCTTGCCCCTTTTTCTGAGGTTGAATTCATTTTCTTGATGATGGCATTTTTTGCCCCAGATATTTTGGAGGATGTTTTTTTTCTCATCTATTTTTTCCCTTATCTTTTTATATTAATATATCCATTTTCAATATTCGTATGCAAGCCAATTTTATATCTAGTAGAGATAAAACTAATCTATCTTTTTTTAGGACGATTAATACAAGATATTTTTCTCATTCGAGAAAATCCTCACCTGGCACCACACAGGATTCAACGTGCACAGCGAGGTCAGAGCTCAAACCAAGAGAGAGGCAGAGAGAGTCGGAAAATACATGATCCGTCCTCTGCTGTCTTTG
>CAYGBE010000253.1:0-3368 GCA_964348065.1 uncultured archaeon | reverse complement strand
TCATTGCGAGCGAAGCAATCTCATTGTTTGTAAATGCCTTAAATCAGGAGATTGCTTCGTCGCTCCGCTCCTCGCAATGACGGGTAGAAAGACTTTTTGCGAATTCATCAAGAATTGACCTACTGAAAAAATCTGTGAATTGTCTAGCAAGTCTTTTTCATCCAGTGTCTTGCAGCAACCCCTGGTCAAATATGATGAAATTTCAATATGTTATATCTCAGAACAAATTATTATTTAGGGTTACCAGGTTTGCAGCGGCCCGGCTGTCTTCAGACCTTATTGATTGCTTACCCACAACAACTCTACGACTCCGCTTCGCAAATTCACCAAAGCACGTAACACTCACTTGCAGATTCCGATAATGAAGATTAGAAGACCCGTGGCTTTCCGTCCCATCCTCGCGAATGGTTCGGCTTTATCGGGATTGTGGTTCCTCTGAATTGAGAAAAAACTTTATTTAAGGGGAATAGATATGAGACAAGAGGAAAAGCTTGAGGTCGTGGTAGTCAGTCGAGCATGAGGCGGACAAAGTCTTTCGCGGGCTCAGATTGAGATAACTAGAATTCCACTCCAGCCAGAGTATCGCTGAACGAGTTACCTACATCCCCCTTCTCATTTTATCCATCCAGAATTGGATGTCAAGAAAAAAATGCTGACACGGATAATCCGTAGATCGAGGCGTTTCTTCCTCGGCGCGAAGGGGGGAGGCCCATAAAATTATGAGTTTCTTCCAAATTTCGTGTCGGACTTTATTATTTAATGGACGTACCTCTCCCCCATACAGCCCTCACAGCGGGTCTCCACCGCCACCAATACAGGCACCTTGCTTCTCACTCCGCGGCCCCGTTTGCCGGACTTTGTCTTTCCGCCGATATAGGTGTCATCCATGAAACATGGGGGACATTTCAAAACCTACATTCCTTTCCTGACTGATCAACGGAAGAGTCCCACGGCAAGACCATTGTGGATTGAAGACCGATCGAACCGATCAACACCATTCTGTCCAGTGTCAACCGGCTTACCGCGTCCCTCCTACTGTAAGCGTCAACCTATCGACAACAGACCTTATGAAGAACTCACCTCTGCTCTTTTGATAAGCAACAGAAAGCGATATGTCAAATGTTGAGACCTGACCCCTCCTCTCTTTCGTACACGAAACTACTAATTTCATCAATCCCGTATCCTGATCCAAAAAAGAAATGGATCCATGATAATAATATTTCAGAAGATCAATCCTATGACTATAAAAATGAAGAGAAAACGGCTTGTAAGTTCGTAGATCGATGCCCGCAAGCAATGGCGATATGCAGACAGAAAATTCCTGCTCTCTATCACACTAGCCCTTCACATGCTGTGCGATGCTTTCTTTATGAAGTGGCTGTAAAGTGACTCTCTCGCATGAATGCAGTCCCATTCAGGGAGGCTCTGAAATGCGAGACAGCAAACGAATTAGTGTAAGGGGGGACGCTCGCGCTCGTGGAGAACGTGCTTGGCTCTTCAGACATATTTTTTCATGTGCGGAGCTTTTCCTGCTGAAGCCGCTCTGGTTAAACATAAATTCGTCACCCCGAGGTACCGAGCAAGCTCTGCCCCCGAATACCCCGATTGTTTAACGACCAGCCGGGACAAAACCCGGCGAGCTTTCAGAATTTCGTGCCTGCGACTTCCCGATCGAAGTTCACCGATCCAGACCCCATGAGATGGGGGTCACATCTTGTTTTGTGAATTGTAGAAACGTTTCAGATGAAGAATATGGATCGGGTAATTCACAATACAAAGTGTGACCCCAAACACTTAGACCGCCATTGAACCCTCTGCTGCCAACTGGGCTAACCGAGCGATGAAATCGTTGCGATCGACTCGGTTGAGGAATATCTCTCGTGTCTCAATTCCCCGGCCGATAACGTGGTGCAAAACCCCAGGGGCATCTAATCGAGCTAACCTTGGTATCACTTGATATTCTCACATCGAAGTGGCAAGCGTCAAGCACGTTCTGCACGAGCGTTATATTTAAGGAGTGAAGAAGGTTAGACCCCACAATGGTAAAACAGAAAAAAAATCATTATCAGTCTACCAAAAAAAGAAACCTCCTGTTAAGAGATAAGATGAGCAACCACAAAACCCTTAACGAGGAGGTTTCAAATGAAGCAAAGAGATTGTAGCAGAGTGGATGAGTTTCGTCCCCCTTTACAGAATTCCTGACATCTATGCAGCATAGCTGAGAATTTCGACTTCGACCGATGTATCAACTCTGTCGAGTATGAGGTCAATCTTTTCCATGACGGGGTCTTCAATCAGGTATTCGTTGCAATTCTGGCATTGTAGAACAGGAAGTCTTTTGATGATAACGATAGATTGTTGGCTGATCTTAAAAGGCAGATCGGTCAAAACCTCTTCCAGCACCCCTCCGCAATTATGGCAGTTCATGTATCTCTCCTTTTCTTAAGCCCTTCATCCCACTTATCAAGAGCCGGTTTATACGTCGTAATAATTCTTACATTTTCATTTTCTTCATCTGCTGCTACCACGATATGAATAACCTCATCTTGATATTTTGCATAAACAAGGCAGCTCTTCAGATATCTTTCTTCCAAGTATTGCTCTATTATTTCATAACTGTCAACCGAAGATAGAACGGCTTCCCGCGATATGGACCGGTCTTTCAATCGCATATTGACATGATAAGTCCAGAGGATTTTGCCACGCTTAACACAGGATTTGATAAACTCCAGAATATCATTATCCACGGACTTTCTCCAACACTATTACCCTTGCAGTAACATCAGACGCCTACTTTCACTAAGTAGCACGACTTAAGACTCTCATATTTGACTATTTGAGGTCAAGCAATTTCTGGGAACTTCACTCCGTCCGTCGCAGACTCGATCCTGGGCTCGAGGAATTTTCGCCATCAATAACCGTTCCTTTTCGGCGAGAGAGCCCGTGCACGGGCGTTGAGACCGTTTCGGATCTCGTGGGGGACAATCCAGGGCCTCTCACTGAATCTCATAATCTGGATAAGGGATGATGGGTGGCTTCCTTGGTGTTCCATACCGAATAGACGCAGAGCTTGCCCTGAGCTTGTCGAAGGGATGAGATGGGTGTGAGCCTGTCCTGAGCTTGTCGAAGGATCATCCTGAGCTTGCGAAGGACTACAGGTGAGAGACTCGCCGAACAGACTGGCCAGAGTCCATAGAACGACTCTTGAGGGGAGAAGTACGCTCAATGTAAAAGGGATGTCCTATCCATTTGAAATGATTAGGTTTATCAGTCACTGATTTTTTCTCTTGACAGGACCGATATAGGATGTCCCCTAATTCCATGCCTTATCAACAAAGTCTAACCTCAGACTGATCTTGAACCGCCAT
>CAYGBE010000252.1:0-11166 GCA_964348065.1 uncultured archaeon | reverse complement strand
TCCTGACAGGATATTTTTAGCTCATCATAACGCATACTACCGGTGAGACATATGTCAGGAAGGTGTATACGGTGGCAAAGAAATGTAGCAATGATGTAATTCCTTTGGGGGTAGTGTTTCAGATTGACAGCCGTTGTCTAAGGGCAAATAGGCCAGCAAGTACACCATCAGACCGAGTAGGTAAAATCAAGAATACCGACTTTCATAGTTGTCATAACTCACCCCATACCTTATCATTACAGGGCGCATACTTTTGTTCTGGGACGTTCACTATTATTGTCTCATAGTATGCCAAGGGACATTTGCGGTGAGGAATGCCGATGAGCAGAACAGGTGAGAAAAACGATAATCGGCCGGAACAAGAGGAGCCTATCCCCACAGTAACTTTCGGTGCTGGAGCGGTGGGGCCAGGGGGTAAGGTTGGTCGATACAAACTACTCAGCATCCTTGGTGAAGGTGGTTACGGCATAGTCTATCTTGCAGAGCAACAAAGACCGGTCAGACGCCGGGTCGCGTTGAAAGTCATCAAACCTGGGATGGATAGCAAACAGGTTGTTGCTCGCTTTGAGGCTGAACGGCAGGCTCTGGCTCTCTTGGACCATCCGAATATTGCTCACGTATTTGACGCAGGAACGACCAAGGCCGGCCGGCCATACTTTGTAATGGAATATGTCAAAGGTGTTCCCATCACCGAGCACTGTGACCTGGAAAAACTTGCCATTGAGGAGCGGCTCGCCCTGTTCCTAAAGGTCTGCGAAGCTGTCCAGCATGCTCATCAGAGGGGCATTATCCATCGCGATATTAAACCTTCGAACGTTCAGGTAGCCATTCACGGCGAGCAGGCCGTGCCGAAGATCATTGATTTCGGGGTAGCCAAGGCTATCTGTCAGCCGTTGACGGAGCGGACTCTGGTGACCGGGCAGGGACAGTTTGTCGGCACGCCCGAGTATATGAGTCCCGAGCAAGCAGAGATGACCGGCCAGGATGTTGATACTCGATCAGACATCTACTCGCTGGGTGTGGTGCTGTATGAACTTTTGACGGGCATTTTACCGTTCGATGCCAAGACACTTCGTGAAGGCGGAGTTGACCACATTCGGCATATAATCCGCGAGGAGGAGCCCAAGACGCCCAGCACCCGGCTGAGCACGATTTCGGGGGAAGAGTCAACTAAGGTGGCACAATTGCGTCGCACCGATGTACGAACATTAAGGCGGAAACTGCATGGGGACCTGGATTGGGTCACGATTAAGGCGATGGAGAAAGACCGCACTCACCGTTATCAGACGGCTCACGCCTTTGCGGAAGACATCCAACGGCACCTCAGCAACGAGCCGGTACTGGCTGGGCCGCCCAGCAAAATATACCGTCTGAAAAAGTTCATACGTAAATACCGAACGCAGGCTATTGCGTCAGCAACGATGGCGATTCTACTTGCCGGTATGGCAGTGGTTTCTATGATGTACATTAGGGCCGTTAATCGAGGTAAAGAGGCTGAATCCCTCAGACACACAAACATTCTGTCGAAGGCTATGGAGTTGCGTTCGAGCGGACAGTTCCAAGATGCTCTGAGCAAAGTCGAGGCCATTATTAACAGTGAACACATTGGTCTTAAAGCGAGACTGCTGCGTGCCCGGCTCGTTTTGGAGTTACAAGGGCCTCGTGATGCGGTGAAAGCACTCCAGAAGCTGCTCAACGAACGAGATGAGATTGCCTGTCAGGCCCATTTTCTTCTGGCCAGGATTTATCTCGAAAGTGATCCTGGTGACCCTGAAACAACACAAGAATACCAGCAGAAGGCAAAAGAACATCAGCAAGAAGGGGAGAAGTTATTTTCCGAGTCCGCCGAGGCCTACTTCAACCGTTCTATCATGGCCGGCACCGTGAATAAAACTCTTGAATGGTTGAACAAGGCCATAGACTTTGATCCGGGCCATTATGATTCTCGTGAAGCGCGAGCCCTGGTATATTATGCCCTCAGGAAATATGACGAGATGGAGATCGATGCCTCTGTAATGATTGGGAATGAACCGAATAATTCGCAGGGTTATGCCCTTCGTGCAATCGCTCGGCGGGAAAAGGCGATAGGACAGGGTGAAGAGGAACTATTGGACCAGGCCATCAGGGACCACAACAAAGCGATCAAACTTTCGCCTGACGAGCACGAACTCTATGATCAGCGCCGACGGACCCACTTGCGAATGGGCAGTTACGAACAGGCCCTCTCAGATGCCCGGGCGTGTGTCCGGCTTGGGCCGGACGTGAGGTGGCTGTCCATTCACAGGACGTTTAGCCCGTCGATAAGGTATCACTTCCATAGTTTTTGTGCACTCGTTGCTTTGGGCCGCTATGAAGAAGCGAAGGTCAAATACGACACCATCATTCAGTCCGGCCTAATGACAAAATGGTATTTTGATCAATCGGCTGCGAAATATGTGTCCGACACCTTGGATGCCGGTCTATCATGGCATCCACCGCAGCACAGACCCGAAGGGGCAGCTTTTTTGGCGATGCACGAATCGGCCAATGTTTATCGTCAGTTGGCCAAAAAAGCCAGGCGGGTGGTGCCCGAGGGATTTCATGCTACCTGGTCACCAGACGGAACCGAACTCGCGTACAGTTGCGGAATTCTCGGCTTTACTGGTATCGAAATTGTGAATCTGGAGTCGGGAAAGACGCGGCTCTTGACGGTTCCCGGTCATGATCCGGCGTGGTCTCCTGACGGGCGCCACATTGCCTTTACCCGACATCGACAGACCCTATCAGTTGCCGATCTTGCTGCCGAACGTGCGGCGAAAGATCCGTCTCTCGCGGAGCGGGAGGTCTGGCTTATCAGGGCCGATGGCACAGGGGATCCAGAGCTTCTGGCCAGGGGATATTGGCCTTGCTGGAGCCGTGACTCAAAACGGATTTTTTATCATTCGCGGGTGAACTTGATGCTCTACTCGATTTCCATCGAAGACAGTGCAAAGTCGACACCAATCGTCTTGTGTCCAAGTCTTTTCCCTACGGTGTCACCAGATGAGAAGTACATAGCCTGTAGGGGCATAGAGAGTCGAATCGTTGAGCTATCCACCAAGTCGGTTGTTGCGTCCTGGACGGTGCCTCTGGCAAGAGGAGGGGGTTTTCTAAGCTGGTCTCCAGATGGGCAAGAACTGAGCGTGGGAGACTACGGTAATTCAGGACTCTGGATCTACGAAATCGAGAAAAAGAAGGCCTCAAAGGTCCTGAGCGGTTCATTCGGGTGGTGTAGTTGGTCTCGGCCTGATATAGGCCAGATAGCCATCGGAAGGGTATATGGGGACCCACATCACGAAATCTGGGTTGCCGACACGGCGGCGCTTGTGCCGGGACGAACGATTGAAGAACATTGTCAGGAAATGGTCGACTACTATACGCACCGAGTCGATACTGATCCTGAGGATGCAGATAACTATTTTTGGCGAGCGGAACTCTATGTTTACCTCCAGGAATACAAGAAAGCTATTGCCGATTTAGACAAGTATGCCCGCATTGTGAAGGACTCAGCAAGAGCAGCAGACGCGTACGCCGGTATCGCAGTGCGTTCAGGGCGAGAACCTCGGGAGATGGCTAATCCGGAAATCTCCATGGAGGTGTTCCGCAAGGCCCACGAAATGCAGCGAGAGAATTGGCTCTATCTCGCTGGCCTTGGCCGGGCATATTACAGGGCGGGCCGGTGGGCAGAGGCAATCATCGAATTTACCAAATCAACTAAATTGCCTGACGGTGACAACGGCCTTAATTTCCTTTGCCTGTCCATGGCTCACTGGCAACTGGGCGAGAAAGAGCAGGCGACAAACTGGCGCGACAAGGCGATTGAATGGATACAAAACAGCAATATTGATACGTCCTCTCTACTATGGCAATGGACCTACTACATATACCCTGAAGCTGCGGAGCTAATGGGTATCGCCGAAGTAGATTCTGCTATCTACAATGCGTATGTCGGAGAGTACGACTATGGACAAGGTAGGATCCTCGCCGTGACAAAGGAGGAAGATCGGTTGTTTGCTCAGTTGACTGGACAACTAAAATTTGAGATCTTCCCCAAGTCAGAAACGGAGTTCTTCTGGAAGATTACCAATGCTCAGATTGAATTTGTGAAAGATAACGAAGGTAAAGTCATCAAAGCAATCCTCAATCAAGGAGGGAAGAAAATCGAAGGCCCTAAGATTAAGTGAGAGCCGGCAACTTTTAGCATGATATGCCTAGATTAGAAGATCTTCAAAAAAAGTGGTGTAGTGAGCAAAGCTGCCGCAAACAGAAGCTGAGGATGAGTGACATAACAATTTCAAGGCCGCCTCTTTCAGTAGCTAAAAAACACCCTGATTTTTGAGTGACACAATGTCTCCGTTTTGTCTCCACAAATGTTGATTTTGCCTCTATCGAGTCCGAATAAATGTCGATTTTTTGCGTAAATACAGATTTTGTTGATAATTTTTTATGTGTAATCGGATTAAGTATACGGTGCGAAGAAATGTATTAGTCACATAATTCTTTCAGGGATATCGCCAGCAATGGTTTTAGCTCTTGGTCTTCCGCTTTCTTTTCTTCAGGCCCAATCTGAATATTTTTAATCTTGTTGCCTGTACTGTTCTTCCAATTTGGCTGGCTATTTGCTGTACCGTTCTATTTGGATATAGTTTCTTCAGCAGATTCAGCTCTCTATCCGACCACGCAGCATTTGATTTTCTAAGTCCTAATTTGTGTGCTCTGATTGCTATCGCTATGACAGTTCGCCCAAGTTGGTTCGCTATGTCCTGTATACTATTATCTGGGTATAGTTTCCTAAGCAGGGCTTTCTCTTGTCTCGACCAGACAGGAGGAATCCCCGCTTTTTCGAGGCCCATGCAGACTGCTTTCTGACTCACCGACTTCCAAGACCGCCCAAGTTTATCGGCTATGCTTTGTGTTGTCTCCGTTGGATAAAGTTTCTTGAGCAGTTCGGCTTCATTGGCTGACCAGAGACGCTGTTCTCCCGTTCTAATCCCCATGCTATATGCTTTTTGTCTAACTGCTGTCAAAGGCCGTCCACTTTGCTCAGCTATTTCCTTTGCTCTTCCATGCGGGAAATGTTTCTTGAGCAACTTAACCTCGTCTTCTGACCATGCAACCCAGCCGTTTTTCTCTTTTTCCGCCTTTTCCATATCCGAAATTCTAAAGTCTTTTGGATTAAAAGACAATGTTCAGCTTTGTTTCCAGTCCTGCTTAAATCCCAAGGCTTATTCTTTAGCAATTGTGACCGGATGGAATCTACACCGGAGCTGGTCTGACTTACTATACCGGCCTATGTATAGCTTGTCCGTTATTGCCTTTAAATAAGCGGGGCCTATACCGAATTGGCATAAGCCCCGAATTGGCTCAAATCTATTGTCCTGTCGCTCGTCATCGCAAGCAGCGCAGTGACAAAGCCCATCCGGCAATGTCGTTCAGTCAATCTTAGAAATCACGATAGCGTCCATTAACGCTGCGTCTTCCCGGTATCCAATCTCCAGGGTATACGTCCCGGGATCCATCGTGAAGAGCACCGTTTCACCATCATCTTCGGCACTGAAGACATCGTGCCAGTACCAGTTGTTCGAGTTCGGAGGGTCACTCCATCTCACCCAGCCGCTGCCATGGTTGGTCGTCTGGGTGGTAGCACCCGGGATACGAACCCAGAAGGAGTCTCCGGCCGGGATAATTATGCGACAACTGAGCTTGTAGGTTCCACCTGCTACCGTAAAAGTATAGCTCGCGGTACCGTCAGGAGCTGGTGGAGTATCGCTGCTGTTACCCACATCGTCGGTCGTACCGATACACTTACCACCCGATGCCGCGGGGTCATCATAAACTCCCATGGGCGCGGTTATCGTATCGGCCGCCTCTGCTTCGAGCCAAATTTCTTCCGAAGGAACCACAATCTCAGGAGCCGAGGCATACAGCCTGATGTCGTCAATGTACAATGTACCACTGGCACCATTGCCATCAATCCCAATACCCATGCTTGCAACACTCTGCAGATTAACACCTAACGATGCAAGGTCGATATTCCACTGCTTCCACCGCACTTGCTGAATGTCAACCGCGTCACCGTCATATACTGCCTTAGAGCCGTTGACCTTCACATACAACTGCCCGGTGTTCCCGGCACTGCCGTGGAAGTACAGCACCAAAGTCTGAATGCCGGCTTTAGTCCAGTCCTGGGGAACAGCAAAAGTACGTTCGGCCTCCGAATATCCCGCCCCGTCGGTGTTGCTGTAAAACAGCGGCATTGCCTGGCCGCCGCTATGAACAATTGCGGTCTCAACGAAATGCTCCCCAGCGCCCCAGTTCGGATTAGGATAACCTACGGTGGAACCGTTCGTAGGATTATCATATCCATCAACCCAGGCTAAATAAATCGTATCAGGCTCGTAGTCGGTGTAGTCCTCAAAATCATCCACGATAAGATAGTCGGCTACTGTAAAACTCCAGAGGTCACTTTCCCAGGTAGTGATGGTTTCGAACTCATTGACCTCATGAACCTTCCAGTAGTAACTTTTTCCTAAATCAAGGGACAAGGGACCGTAGCTGGTCTCGGCCAAGCTCTCAACAGCGACAGTGCCATCTATCACGGCTTGCTCGTCGTCGCTGAAGTACACATCATGTGTGACTGCTTCCCTTCCCGCTTTCCAGCCAAGAACCACATCAGGATCCACATTTGTTGCCCCGGAAACGGGGTAGGGATTTTTGGCATCCACAGGTATATATAAGAAGCGAACCTCACTGAGACCGTACAGATCCAGGAGACCTCCCCAGTTGCTATTAGCCGTGAGCTTTACATACTTTGCTCCAATGCCGCCAAAATCAACTGTGGTATCATGTGCATAGTCATGCGATCCAGGCGCCCGGGCAAACTCATGAGTAGTGCCCAGCACAGTATAATCAGTGCCATTAAGTGAATATTCAACGGTAACATCTTTAAACCCAAAACCGACGAGAGACTCAACCATCTGATTAGAGTTCCATATCCACATCTCATGCGGCTTATAAATCTTGTCGAACTCATATTCGATCCAGGCTCCGAGCGGTTCATCGCCGCTTAGCCACATATCCATCGAATCTATCGAATGCAGATCGTTGGCATGCAGCCCCGAGCCGTTGATGGTGTTTTTAGGGCCCATGTCTTCCTGGCCGGTGCTGGAGGCTGTGACGGTTATATTCTCAATCGGATAAGCAAGCAGCTCGGTCGTAAAACTCCAGACTTTGCCTATATGTACAGAAGAGTCTGGCGGGGCATTGACCTCATCTACGCGCCAGTAATAAGTCGTCCCGAAATCAAGGCGTTCGGGTGGAGCATAGCTGTCGGCACTCTGGGTTACACCACCAATGCCTTCGTTGACATCATTGAAGTTCTCACTCAAGTAAACCTTGTGCCCATTAACCGGTGGGGCGAAAACTCCCGGTTCCCAGTCAAGGATCACATCTCGTGAAACCCCTGTTTCCCCATCAGCCGGATTGGGTCGCTTGGCTTCTCCAATCGACCATTCTATATGCAACAGAGCCGAATCGTCTCCCGGTCCGGCCTCGGCAGTTCGAAGGCCTATGGATGGATTGTCTGGATCGTCGTAGAGTATTATCACAAGGGAACCGCCGCTGGACCAACCATCCTGGTTCACTATTTCCTCTATGACAGCGGATATGTCCGAGGTCTGGTGTGTTTCGCCTACAACAGGCCAATCCTCCGGCTGCCACACCACCTTCGCTGTAGTTCTGGCCCTGTCGCTGACATTATTGGTGACGTCTTCAAAAACACGGGGATTGGGACTCAGTTCACCATCGATGATAAGGTTAGCGGGCAGAGGGCCTTCAATTTCATCCACTGTGAACTCAATATACGCTTTATTAATAGTGGCACCCTGAGGTATATAGACTTTTACATAGCGCAGACCTATTACCTGCCCGTCTGGAAGCTCCAGATCACTACTGTCCATATACATACTTCCTGACGGCTCCTGTTCGACATCATCAAGCTCATCTTCAATTCTGCCCTCCCAAACCGCATCGCCAAAGACCACATTTGTGCCGATCAGGGCCAGCACCAGAATAAAATAAACCAAATAAATCAGTTTTTTAGACATAATAGTCCTCCTTCAAAAAAGTTAATTGGCTTCTGGCTCAGAGGCCAACATACAGTCCAATATCGTCTATATATAATGTACCTTCAGCACCATTGTCGTCAATCCCAATACTTATTGTCGTTACATTCTGCAGGTTCACACCAAGCGATGTAAGGTTGATATTCCATTGCATCCACTGTTCCTGCTCTATATCAGCCGCACCACCGTCATAAACCACCTTAGTACCGTTGACGTTCACATATAACTGCCCGGTGTTCCCCGTAGTTCCATGGAAGAACAACACCAAGGTCTGAACGCCGGCTTCAGTCCAGTCTTGAGCAACGGCAAAAGTTCGTTGGGCCTCTGAATATGCTGCGCCAGCTGTGTTGCTGTAAAACAGGGGCATTGACTGCTCACCGCCGTGTATAATCGTAGTCTCAACGTAATGCTCATCAGCACCCCAATCCGGATTAGGATAACCTACAGTGGAACCATTTACCGGGCTGTCGTATCCATCTAACCACGTGTTCCATATCTCGTCGGGTGGAAAGTCGCCGTAACTTTCAAAATCTTCTACGACGAGATGGTCCGTTGTCGTAAAGCTCCAGACACTACTCTCCCAAGCAGATGGCGTCTCGGCCTCATTGACCTCATCGACCCGCCAGTAGTAGCTTTTATTTAATTCAAGAGACATGGGACCGTAACTGGCCTCGACCATGGTCTCAACCGGGGCAGTGCCATCTATCACGGCTTGCTCATCGGAGCTGAAGTAAACATTATGCGTAGCTGCCTCTCTCCCCGCTCTCCAGCCAAGGACTACATCTCGTGGTACACCTGTTGCTCCGGAAACCGGATAGGGCTTCCTTGCATTCACAGGTATATGGAAGAAGCGAACCTCACTGAGACCATACAAGTCCAGAATGCCTCCCCAGTTACTGTTAGCTGTGAGCCGGACATACTTTGCTCCAATGCCCCCGAAATCAACCGTGGTATTATATGCATAGCCGGAGGCACCAGGCGCCTGGGCAAATTCATGAGTAGTACCCAAAGTTGTATAATCGCTGCCATTAATTGAATACTCGATAGTGACATCCTTAAGCCCGAAGCCCACAAGAAATTCAAACATCTCATTAGAGTTCCATACCCACATCTCTTGCAGTTTCTGAGGTGCCTCGAACTCATATTCGATCCAAGCCCCGAGCGGATCGCTGTCGCTAATCCACATGTCCGCCGGTCCAGTCGAGTGCAGGTCATCTGCATCAAGTCCTGAGCCGTTTATGGTATTTTCAGGCCCCATATCTGGCAGGCCCGTACTGGAAGCCGTGGCGGTTATATTCTTGACGGGAGAAACAAATGGCTCGGTCGTAAAACTCCAGACAGAACCCGCCCATGGGCTCGCGGGATTGACATCATTGACCTCATCAATCCGCCAGTAGTAAGTTGTTTCAAAATCAAGCCGGTTGGGAAGAGCATAGGTGTTGGCACTCTGGGTGATACCCCCGATGCCATCTCTAACATCGTTGATGTTTTCACTAAAGTAAACTTTGTGCCCATCGGTTGATGCTGCCGAACCTCCCGGCGTCCAGTTAAGGACCAAATCCCGTGCTACATCTGTTTGTCCATCTTCAGGAATTGGCTCACGAGCGTATGCAAACGACCACTCTATATGCAGCATTGCCGAGTCGTCCCCCGGCCCGGCCTCGGCACATCGAAGGCCTATAGATGGATTATCCGGGTCGTCCCGAATTATTATCACAATGGCATTACCTTTGGCCCAGTCGCGCTGCTGGATTATCTCATTGATGACAGGAGCGATATTCGCGGTTTGATGCTCATCACCTACAGTAGTCCAATTTAACGGGACCCAAACTACTTTCTCCGTCGTTGTAGGTCTGCTGGTAACGGTCGCCGTCGAAGTAAATGCATCGGCATTAGGGCTTAACTCACCCTCGATGATAAGGCTAACAGGTTCTGTACCGCCTTTTGTCTCATCAACCGTAAACTCAAGATATGCATTACTAACACCGGCGCCCTTCGGGACATTGACATTCGAAAAGCGTATACCAATTACCTGCTCATTGGACTGGCCTTCTCCTTCGTAAGGCAATTCCAGGTCGCTGCTGGTATAATCAATACCTCCGCCTATGACCTCCTCTTCTACGTCATCAGCATCGGTACCGATTCTACCCTCCCACACCGTATCACCAAATACCACATTTGTACTGGCCAGAGCCAGTACAAGAACGAAAGAAAACAGATAAATCAATTTCCTACACATAATAGTCCTCCTTCAAATAGTTCAATAGTCATGCTTTGTTTACACACCAGAACAATCGTTGTTTTTGAAAAACATCGAGAATTAGTGTTCGTGAATCGTAGATTGTTTATATCTGCCGACGATAAGTTTTACAACTCGCTGTTGCCTCCTTCCTTTAAAAGCCTGATATTAACTGTTATTTGAGTTGAGAAAAATCGTAATTGTCAGGCACGAAGTCGTCAAAACTATGTGCCATGTATAACGCTCAGTAGCTCCTTCTCTATGATATACTATAAAGACACTCACTGCGTAATCTAAAAGCAACAGATGCCCGGCTATGTGAGCACAATTTTCACTAATATTATATACCAAATTATCCACCTCCACGTCAAGTAAAATCCCTAGATTATGTATTAGTATACTTTGTTGATATGGCTGTGGAGTGCTGTAAAATGCCACAATTCCTCGAAAATTCACCTCCTTCATGAGCTAAAAAACACCCTGATTTTCAGGTGACATTATGACACCATTTTGTCTCCACAAATGTTGATTTTGCCTATGTCGAGTCCGAATAAATGTCGATTTTTGCGTAAATACAGATATTTTTTCACAATTTTCTATGTGTAATCGGATTAAGTATACGGCGCAAAAGAAATGTAGCAATCATATAATTGTTTAGAGGTATTATCTCAAAACAATCGGGGCCTATACCGAATCAATCAGTATAGGCCCCGAATTTACAAATCTCCTGCACTAATTTTACTAAACGATCGGATCCCAGTTTACTGTGCTGGTAGATATAAACGA
>CAYGBE010000251.1:0-3600 GCA_964348065.1 uncultured archaeon | reverse complement strand
GGGAAATAATTCAATCACAAATCAATACTTTTGACTTGTCCCCATGTGATCGATAACATCTTGAATCTTCAGCCTGGTATTATGGGAAAAGCAGGCCAAAATGTTGAGGCCAGTGACCTATAGAAGTGAAGATATGAAAATTATGTCAAAACATTTCTGAGGGGTTATAAATTGCAGATAATAGCAGTATCACGCACTGTCAGCCGATTCGCTAAAGCCACGCCCATTCCACGACACCATAGATTGAGCATACGGATCCAGCTCGAGACTCTGATAACTATGCTGTGCCAATTTCTTAGAAATATTCATCTGAAGGATTTCAATTATCGTCGAATTCCCATGATTTAATTTCGCCTATTTCAAGCCTTATAACAATCGATAGTCTCAAGTACGCCGGCAGGGGGACTGCGCGTTACCCTCCGGCAAGTAATCTTAGGAAAGTGACCTGGTCACCCTGCGATAGTTCTACATTTTGAAGATCAGTGCTCTCGACATACTTTTCGTTAATTGCGATTTGTATCGATGGATCCAACCCTCTGACACTTTCGTCCCAGAAGGATTGCTTTATCTGTTGCCCATACTGAACCAATAAATCATCAACCAGATCCTTCAATGTACGTCCTGAAAAGGAGTAGTGGATACGATCCTTTTGGAAAAAGTCGTATATTGTTGGGAACCCCACAAATATAATGTCGATGCCGGTTTTCTCCTCATCGCGTTCGCGACAGGATGCTCTGTTTGGTCTGGACGACTGTTTTCTTCCCATACTCAATGTCAACTCCTGTGGATAATGCGCTATTGAAGACCCAATTTCTTCAAGGCCCTTTCTCTCGGAATACCCTCATTGTTCCATCCCCTCAGTTCGTAGTAATCAGCAAGCATGACGTTAAAGGGTGGAAGATGGTCTCCTGCCCCGCCGTCGCTCACTCGATGCGTGATAACACGCGGTGGCAGGGTATCGTTTTTGCGGCTCCACCCCCACTGGACATTCAGCATACGTTTCAGATTAAAGCTCCTTTCACCCGCTTCTATGAGCTCCTGTGGGCTGACCTCCCACCCCACAACGTGCCTGAGCCACTCGCTGATGTGGCGCAATTGAACACCCCCGAAAATGCTAAACTTGCAGAGGGCGAGGCTCTCCCATAACTGCATCAGGTTCTGGGCCTTAATGACCATCTCAGGCTTCCCTTCGGACTGAAACCGATCCAGTATGTCGATCCCAAGTTCGGGAAACGTCGTGGCCCGCTCGAAGATGTGGGAAAAGCAGTCCGTGTGACAAGGCCCACGGCTGGATGTAGAATAACCCAAGGCAATGCTTGAATACGCTCTGGGATCGTGGGCAGGTAAGGCCATGTTGTTCGCTTGAATCGCGTATTCCAAGGCCATCCCTCCGATCCTTTCCACCGCCCTTTGGAGTCCCTCTGCCAAAAGATCCCCAAATCCCTCTCGGTGAGCCACCATCCTGATCAGATCTTCGGACGCTTTCGCATTCCCCCATTGAAGGTCAATAGAACCCAGCTCCCCAAAACCGATTAACCCTTTCTCATAGAGTTCCATGCAAAAAGCGACCACAGCTCCAGTTTCGATGCTGTCCAAACCCAGCCGATTTACGAACTCATTTAACCGCAACAGGGATGGAAGGTGGTCAACAAGACAGTTTGATCCGAGCATGGCCAGGGTTTCATATTCTGGCCCACCGGTCTCCTCCAGTTCCGGATCTAGGGTTCCTCCGACAGTCCTGCCGCATCCGACCACACAACCGGCACAATGAAAGCGTTTCTTCAGGTATTTTTCGTTCAGTTCTTGGGCACTGATCTTTTTTGCCCCTTCTGTCCACTTTCCTTGGGTCCAGTTTCTTATGGGGAGATCGCCTATGGACTCGCACGGCACAACCAATCCAGGGGTTCCGAACTGACTCATCCCCTTTAGTTTGTCGCTAAAGCTCTGCAGGAGTTCTTTGACGCTTCTCCGTAAGGCATCGATATCCTCTACCGGCACTTCTTGAGTCCCTTGAACCACGATGGCCTTGAGGTTCTTCGACCCCATCAGCGCTCCCAATCCACAACGAGCCGCTGTTCTTGCATGGACTCCATCTGTAAAAATCCCCGAAAATTTGACAAGATTCTCGCCGGCAGGCCCAATAGCACATACCTGGACCTTTTCCCCTAATTCTTTCTTAATGGCAGAGTCAGTCTCAAACGTATCGAGACCCCAGGTATGGGCAGCATCTCTGAACTCCACGTGTTCGTCTTTGAGCCACACGTAGGTCGGCTTTTCTACTTTTCCCAAGATAATCAGTCCGTCGATACCCGCTTGCCTCAATTCCCGACCCCAATGCCCGCCGACAGAGGCATGTCCCCAGAATCCGGTCAAAGGGGAACGTCCGGCGTATGCATGTCTTCCAGACAGCAGGGCCGGAGTGCCTGTCAAGGGGCCGGTCATCGCAATGAACGGGCTAGCAGGATCGAGTGGCGGAACATCTCCTTTCACAAATTCACAATAAAGATGAGCCGCCATGCCCGCGCCACCTATGAACTTGTTCAAAATCTGAGGTTCTATTTTCAGTGTGCTCGAACTACGGTCAGAGAGATTGACCACCAAGACCTGTCCATATTTTCGTGCCATGATCCCTCCGGCTTCTGGAAGATTTTTCACAATTTGGTGGTGAGTTTGAAAGGACTACTTCTGCCCTAGATAAGCGTGTTTCACCTCTTCGTTTTCCAATAGCTCTTCACCCGTTCCTGAGAGCGTGATCTTTCCGTTGGTCATTACATAGGCGCGATCAACCATTCTCAGGGTCAAGTAGGCCTTTTGTTCAACGATCAAAACGGTCAGCCCCTGCCTGTGCAAGTCACGAATTGCATGGAAAACATGGGAGACCATCATCGGGGCCAGCCCCATGGATGGCTCATCCAAAAGCAGAAAGACCGGACTTGACATCAAGGCTCTCGAAATAGCGAGAATTTGCTGCTCACCCCCACTTAATGTTCCCGCCAACTGAGCTTTCTTCTCCCTGAGCATTGGAAAGTGCGCAAATAGTCGCTCCAAGTTTTCAGAGACTGTTTCCTTCTCACCTTGCCTGTAATGCTTGAAAGCCCCTAATTTCAGATTCTCTAGGAGGGTCAGATCACTAAATATTCGGCGTCCTTCAGGAACATAGGCGACTCCGAGATTCACAATCTCATGAGGCGGTGAATGATCGATAGCCTTGGTATCAAAGGTGATGTTCCCCCTGGAAGGATGGTTGAGACCGCAGATGGCTCGAAGGGTCGTCGTCTTTCCGGCACCGTTCCTGCCGATAATGCCTGCCATCTCTCCTTGGCCAACCTCAAAGGAGACATCATCCAAAACCTCAACATCCCCATAATGCACACGGATATTTTCCACCTTTAGCCAGCTCATGCGCGTTCGACTCCCAAATAGGCCTCGATGACCTTTGGATCGTTTTGAACCTGCTGGGGTGCTCCTTCCGCAATTTTCTTTCCAAAGTCGAAAACAGTTACAATGTCAGAAATACTCATCACAAAATCCACATAGTGCTCGATAAGAAAGATGGTGATTCCGGTCTTTTTGATATCTTTAATAACTACTTCCAGGCGT
>CAYGBE010000250.1:0-2618 GCA_964348065.1 uncultured archaeon | reverse complement strand
AAACTACAGGAATTGCACCCGCAGCCAGACCAAAATACACAGATATCAGACCGTACAGGCACAAACTTTACTATTGTCGTTTATACCAAATCAGTCGCTTTCCCGTCAAGTAAAATCTCTCGAGTTATCTAACACGTTTTCCGCCCTCCACTTTCTATCCTCTGTTCTGGAGCTTGTCCCCGGTGTGTGCTTACTTGCTTTTCTGCCGGGGATCTCTAATCCTCTAATTCACTAATCCCCTTTTCGATTTCCTCTACCCTATGCGGCATACCTATTCTCTTAAACAACTCCAGCGCCTTCTCCCAGTACTCCCTGGCTTTTTCATTATCCCCCCGCTGCTCATAAACAGACCCTAAATTGGCGTATCGAATTGCCTGTCCTTCAAGTCTTCCAATCTTAATATCAATCTCAAGAGCCTTTTTGTACATCTCTTCGGCCTTATCTAATTCACTTCGCTCATAATAAACAATTCCCAAATTGCCGTAATCTCTCGCCATCCCCTCAAGCCGGCTAATCTTTTCGTTAATCTTTAGTGACTTCTTATGCATCTCTTCGGCCTTGTCCAAATCGCCCTTCATTTGATAAATCAGCCCCAAATTGCAGTACTGATCTGCCATCTCTACCTGCAAGCCAAGCTTTTCTGTAATCTCTAATGACTTGTTGAACATCTCTTCGGCCTTGTCCAAATCGCCCTTCGTATGATAAATCAGACCCAAATTGCCATAATCTGTTGCTATCCCCTCCAAACGCCCAAGCTTCTTATCAATCTCCAGAGCTTTGTTATGCATCTCTTCGGCCTTATCCAGGTCACCTCGCGTATAGTAAATCAGCCCTAAATTGACGTACTGATTTGCCATCCCCTCCAAACGCCCTAACTTTTTCTCTATCTCTAATGACTTGTTGTGCATAGCCTCGGCCTTGGCCAAATCGCCCTTCG
This sequence comes from uncultured archaeon, assembly GCA_964348065.1. Lineage (GTDB taxonomy): Archaea > Aenigmatarchaeota > Aenigmatarchaeia > Aenigmatarchaeales > Aenigmatarchaeaceae > CS1-C013. Next base: position 1,681 of record CAYGBE010000250.1, on the reverse strand, counting down.
TTTGATAAATCAGCCCCAAATTGCCGTACTGCCTTGCAATCCCCTCCAATCGCCCTAACTTTTCCTCTATCTCTAATGACTTGTTGTGCATCTCCTCGGCCTGGTCCAAATCGCCCTTCGTTTGATAAATCAGCCCTAAATTGCAGTAATCTCTCGCCATCCCCTCCAAACGCCCTAACTTTTTCTCTATCTTTAATGACTTGTTGTGCATCTCCTCGGCCTTATCCAAATCACCTCGCGTATGATAAACAAGCCCCAAATTGCCTAATGCTGCGGCGAGAGCATTATTATTCCTTTCCTCAGTTGCTAACTTCAGTACTCTATTATAGTCGCTCTCGGACTCTTTGAGCCTGCCTTGCAAATAATGAATATGCCCCCTCTGATTTAGTGCGAACAGATCATCCGGCTTTAGTTTTAGTATCTCCTCCACCGTTTCTCTGGCCTTCTCAATGTCACCTTTCAAATATGCTACTGCAGCAATCTCACGATTTCTCTGCATCAACCCATCCTTATGCACATCCCTGTCCTTTTCTAAAACTGCTAACAATCGGCTTACGTCCCCATTCTTCTGCAATTCCTCAATGACACCTTCAGCTCCTTTCACCCCTTGGCGTTCCAACTCCGCTACTCTTCTCGTCGCCCTTGTTACCTCGTCCTTAAGTCTTACGATTTCCTCATATGCATCTTTAAGTTCGCCAATAGGCACTGTTCCTTTCTCAAAAATCGTATTTACAGCTTGTTTTACCTGTTCTTCAACCGAAGGAGAAACCTCCTGCCTTATCAATCCTATTGCTCCACCAATAAACGCCAGAATCACAAGTGCTATCTCTATCCTTTTTACCAGTTTAGACCTGTCCGGTATCAGGCGTTTCCATATCTCAAGTGCGGCAATTACCGCTAAAAAGACAACACCGATCACTAATGTTATCAACTTCATACCATCACCTCATTTTTTCCGGCGTATGGTCTACACATTCAGCTATGACCTGCTCAAACTTCTCAAGTTCAGCCTTCCTGCCGACAAATATTTTCCCCTCAGCCATATCTCAATCCCAAAACCGCATCCTTGTCAAAAAATCCACAAATAAATCCGCTCAATCTGTGTAACTTGTCCTGAGCGAAGTCGAATGGATCCGTGGTTGCTATTTCGTATGTCTCAAAGTTGTTCGTTCCGCTTCTACCGATGAGATTGTGTCCGGCCATATCACAAAAAGCAACAAAATTTTCAGAATTCCGCCTTGAATCCTAAACGGGGCCCTCTAATGGACAATTTCTTTTATTTCATTTGATTTTTAATGATAAATGTGGTATAATACGCATATGTTAGCAAGCAGGCTAACATAAACCGCCAGCAGGCGAAGATAAATCGACATTTCAAATTTCATGTCGTAAGCTGCAGCGCAGCAAGGACTTAGAGCCAGCCGGCCTAGTCGAATTAGTCAATATTCAATAGAAAATATTCAATATTCGTGAAAACCCCTTATGGGAATTATCAATCATGAGCATTGAGAATCTAACTTTAGCTCATTCTTCACTAACTTACCTGCCTATAAGGCAGCAGTTATTTACGTGCCTATAAGGCACCCCTCTACATTTGTAGAGAGTTCTCTACAGTTGTAGAGGTGTGCCTTATAGGCAAGTAAATAACTGCTGCCTTATAGGCAGGTAAGTTAGTGAAGAA
>CAYGBE010000249.1:0-2588 GCA_964348065.1 uncultured archaeon | reverse complement strand
TCTTTGGGGGATTCGGCTTCCTGAAGGTATCTCATCAGGTTGATGTAATCACCCTTCATAACATTCTTCGTTCTCAGGAAAAGGCGAACCTCCGGGGGAAGGGACTTTGCGATTATCTCATTTTCGAGAAGTTCATTGGTAATGATAACGCCATTCTGCGATGCCCGTTCCATAGCCTTTAGAAATTTTTCACCATTACCCTGCATCAGTCCCTCTATGGCATCGTCTATACATTCCTGCTGTATCTTGTTGTGTCTTTTCGCCCGGTATCTCTGTATCCTCAAAACATCGGCTTGCTCGGTTTCCCGCAGGGGTCTTACCCCTACGGCCCTTGCCGCAATATCCGAGGGTTTTGCCACATATTTGAGCCTCTGTCTGTGGTAGGGATCCAGAACCTTCATATCGTTCATAACAATTTCAAGGGCCTCTGCAAACTTTCCCAATGATGGAGCGATGTTCTTGAGAAACTCGGTTTTATCCATCCGGGCCCCTTCACTTGCAATCTGTCCTGCCCTTTGGAGGGTGTTTATCGTGGGGCCGAGAAGGTCGCTTGCCCTGCGTGGAACGATGTCGCCTATGCCCACACGCCGGGAAATGTCCATTCCTGTTACGGCGGCAAACGCACCGAAGATAAGGGACCGGGCGACAAAACGCTTAATTGTGCTATCCCCCGCCCACTCGTAGAGGGCCCCCCTTGTTTCCTTGAAGGGATCCCTCCCGGTAATCAACTCGATAAGCCAGAACATCCCCTCAATCATGGGAACACCAAATGCCCCGGTGAGGAGAAACATCGGTATCCAGAACTTAATGTTCGTTACCAACCTCGATGCGGTTCGCATCTCGCCTTTTACCACGTTTCTAACCATGAACTCCAACTGCTTTATCGCAAAGGGCTTGAACTGGCCCGCTAAACGGCCTGCGGGATTTCTGAAGGCGATGGCGGTATCTGCGGCGGAGTAGTTAAACTGTGTCTTGTCCACCAGGGCCCGGGCGTATGCCCTTGCCTTCTTGTCGTTGTATCCAAGTTTCTCCTTTGCGTAGTAGTAGCCCCCTATTGCCGTTACCCGGCGGTTGAGCGACTCGGCGGCCTGGAAGAAGAACATGGATGCCTGGATAAAGCGGCCCCCCTTGTGCATCTTCGAGTGCCCGCCCGTATCGGCAAGGTAGATGTCGAAGTCCACTCCGATGCGGCGGAGGATCGCCTGATGGGAAGGTTTGTCTTGTGTTGATTTTGCACTTGGCCTGAATCCGTATCTCCACCCCATCGCAAAATATTTTGTCGGTAGCATCGCAAAGGTGTTCGTCAACTGTGTTAGGTTGACAAAACCCGCCGCTATATTGATAAGTCCGAGTTTCGTAACACCCGTGAAGTGGAGGAGTTTATTAACCATCCATATAGAGGGCCTTGACGATTTGAAGTGCTTGCCGAGTAGCGGGATTTTTTTAAGAACGTGATCTATTGCCAACTCGGTCATACCTGGGTAGCCCATAATTTTTTCGCAAAACTCTTGAATGTAAAATGCCTGCATTTTGTTTTTGGTGCGACCAATGCGGGCCTCTCCGAGTTTCATGCCAAACTGCCGCTGATACCTCGGGATCACCTTTGCCTTGAACTCGTCTATCGCCAGGTAGCGGGCCACCGAGATATAGTATTGCCGCAGGATGTCATACATATTGTCCTGAAGGTATCCGGTCTGCCCGGTCCTCTTCATCAGGTGTCCGAGGAATCTGTGGCGGCTCTGCGTCCGGGCGATCCCCCGGGCAAACTCCATCGCCTCCTCTTTGGACATTGACATCTCCGCCTCGATTTGCTCGACAAGTTTTATATATGAATAGTCTTTGAGGACGGTCTGCTTAATCATATCCTCGGGGAGTTTAAACATCTTGGGCTTAATTACATATTCGTTCCCGGGGCTGAGTGTATTTGCAAAGTTGATGGATTGCTGAAGGCTCCTGAACGTGCCGAGGATGTTGCCGAGTTCAACAATCGGGTTCCCGTTCTCATCCACCGTTTCTATGATTTCGTACACATTCCAGTTCTCGAATAGGTGGGGAATGTGGCCCTCCCGCCACGATGTATCATAACCAAATTTCTTCCTCCAGGCCGTTACCATCCGCCATACACGGTTATGAAATCTCCTGTGATCCAGATATTGCTCGATAACCGTTTCGTCAAGCGGTTCGCCCTCGATCCGTATGGCCCGTAGTTGCTCTGCCGTGTAACTTACTCCCTCGATGTCGCCCAATATAAGGATGGCGTGAAACTGATCCCGCTGTTTCTTTGTTTCCAGGGGCCTGAAAATCCTGTCGAGCCTTCTCACAAACCAATCCCGCAAGCGGTCCTGTTTCTGGAGGGCTTTAACGGCGTGGTGGGCGTAGTAGCGAACATAGCCGGACAACCTTGAGGGGCTCTTGAGAATCCAGGTAACTAATTCAAATTGCTCAGAGGGGTCCATCACCGCCACGTTAGTCCCTGGTTTTTGGGGCATCTTCTTGCCCAATTTTTCAACTGTCGATTTTAACGCATTGTAGATGGTTCCCGCACCGAGGAAGTCGAGGGTTTCCCCGCTATCCCCGGGCCTTACGGG
>CAYGBE010000248.1:0-2868 GCA_964348065.1 uncultured archaeon | reverse complement strand
CATCCGCAGCCAATCAGGCGGGATTAAGCAGTGGGAGATAAGGATTGGAAAGGTTTCCTTGATGAGCTGAAGAAGGAATGGAAAATTCTGTGGCGTGACGCTATTGAGGACAAGGTGAGAGCCGAGGGGATTGCCAATCGCGATTATTCTCTGCTGTTTGTTGACCGCGGACTCGTCATTAACGCGACGAGGGATTTCAGGCCTTTGGACTTTTTGGAGATCCTGCAAAGGCACAAGCCAGCTAATTCAGGGTGTGATGTTATTCCGCCCAGTCCTTCCGTTGGTGGATGGGGCAGATTCATTAGGAATGTATTAAGTGGGCAAAAGAGGTTGACCAAGAGAGGGAGACCAGTCCCTAGCGAGCCCAAGTGGAAGCAGAAGCAGCAGCTCAAGAAGGGTGGAAAAGGCTGGCTGCACCGAATGAGATAGCATCTTCCGCCTGACGTGATTTCGCCTACGCGCGGATTTGAGCAGGTTCTTTGTCTGAGAATCTCCAGCGATTTGTGAGTGTATCCCAAATGGGTAAGTATCGAAGTAGACTACAAATTATAGCGGATATACTTTCTGTGGTTAGAGATAATGATGCCAGAAAGACGAGGATCATGTATCTCGCGAATCTAAGTTGGGACCTGTTGACTCGATATCTGAATGACCTGATAGAGGCCGGTTTGATGAGATGTGGAAGATCAGATCACTACCTGCTTACACCAAAAGGAAAGCGGTTCTTGGAGAGGTTCAGTGAATATCGCAAGCGGCACAAACATGTTGTGGAGCAAATTGAAGATGTTAACTGTGAGAAGATGACGTTGGAGAGTATGTGTGTAGCCACCGATGAGAAGGCCAAAAGGTGACTCACAAGTTAGTCTGCCCGAAATGTCAGAGCGACGAATTCAAACTAACTCCATACGAAGGACAAGAGACCTCAGAAAGGGCGCAGCAAGCGAATAAGCTGTCAATTGTCGCGTTTCTCCATGTCACTTGCACCCAATGCGAATGGAATCAGCATCTTATGAGAACTGAGGATGGTTGATTGAAATGACCATTAAGAAACTTTTCATCCTTCTACTGACCGTTTGGACGGCGGTGTCTCCGATTTATCTTTCGAAGGTCAGTGCTTCGAGTGAGGAGGTAGTGGCGCCGGCTCTTGCAGAATCCGAGGAAGCCTTAGTTTCAGCTTATCAGGTTGTTCTGGAGGCTGAAGAGACTGGAGCAGATGTTTCAGACTTGTTGGTCGAGTTGAATGACGCAGGAGAGGCTTTGGCTGGGGCTAACACTGCAAACAGAGTGGGTAACGTTGCTGAAGCAGGTCGCCTGGCCGATCTCTCTTTGGAGATTTCTGAGGCAGTGAGAGACGAAGCTTACATATTACAGGTTGAGGCACATGGTTCAAGGGTTGTGAGATATTGGTTGACAAGTGTAGGTTCTTTGGCTGGAATGGTCGCGGTTGTTCTCGGAAGTCTCTGGACTTGGCGTTTTTTCAAGCGCCGTTTTTATCAGCGACTCCTGGGGATGAAGCCAGAGGTTATCTCCAATGAATCTTAAGGAGTATCGAACGGTCTTTACGGCGTGCGGCTTAGTTCTAATACTAGTCGCAGCCGCGCCCATAATCAGCCTGATCGTTCCTCTGCCACATGGGATAGAAAGATTTTCGGAGCTCTGGATTCTTGGACCGCATCGATTAGCAGAGGATTTTCCTTTCAACATTCGGGCTAATACGACTTACAGCATCTTCGTTGGCGTAGGCAACCACATGGGTTCTCCATCCTATTACATGATTTCTGTGAAGTTTCGCAACCAAACTCAGCCGCCTCCAGATATACAGAGTTCCAAGCCAAGTCCTCTACCTTCACTCTACGAGTTTCGAGTCCTCGTTGCTGATGACCACGCTTGGGATTCACCCGTAATCTTCGCGATCAAAGATGTATCATTTCAAGATGATTCTGCATTGGTGAGTGGTATTTTGATTAACGATATAGTCTTTCCTGTTGATTGCTATTCGAGATGGGATTCAGTAAATCATGGGTATTATTATCAGTTGTTTTTTGAGCTTTGGCTTTACAATATGGCGTCGAAGAGTTTTCAGTATCATGATCGTTTTGCTGGAATCTGGTTGAACATGACAAGCGATCAGTAGACAACTGCGCTAGGTGTTTGTGTTCTAGAAGATCTGGCTCAATTTTATAGAGCTGCCTTCCTTGTCTGTTTAAAAGCAATGAAAACAGGAGTTACTGTGACTGAAAATCAATGAAGGCTTTATCACCGTGAAACAAATGAAAAACGATGTTGCCATCTTCAACCTTGTGAGTCCTTCTGCGCTTGTTGTTAAAAGAGGGAAGAAACCATGGCGAAGAACAGATTAAAGACGGTTGCCATCATTCCCGCTTACAATGAAGAGGCTAGTATTGCAAAGGTGATCTTACGAACAAGGAAGTATGTGGATGGTGTCATTGTGTGTGATGATGGATCAACGGACATGACGTTCACGATAGCAGAGGCGCTTAACGCCAAGGTGGTAAGGCACGCCGAAAGGAGAGGTAAGGGCGAAGCATTACGAACATTATCTAAAGAAGTTTTGGAGCTAGGGCCCGAAATTGTTATAGCTCTTGATGGTGATGGCCAACATAACCCTGACGCGATACCCACGCTTTTGAAGCCAATAGAAGCAGGAGAAAGCGATGTAGTCGTTGGATCTAGGTATATCGACGGCGGCAAAACGAATGCCCCATTCTACAGGAAGCTTGGATTGAGAGTAATAAATTCCTTGTTTAGAAGGCTTGCTGGTGGGCTCATTAAGGATACTCAGAGTGGATTTAGAGCTTATTCGCACAAAGCTTTCGAATTCTTGATTCGGTGCTATGCGAAAGGATA
>CAYGBE010000247.1:0-10425 GCA_964348065.1 uncultured archaeon | reverse complement strand
AATCGATGGGCACCCGTGTCCAAAGCCGATCAAATGGGCCACGTGGCTGGTGAGTAGGGCTAGCCCGGAAATCGGCACCATCCTGGACCCCTTCATGGGATCCGGTACCACGCTACGCGCCGCCAAGGACCTCGGCCGGAAGGCCATCGGCATCGAGATCGAGGAGCGCTACTGCGAGATCGCGGCCCAGCGCCTCAGCCAAGAGGTGCTCGACTTCGGGGAGGTTTGCCGTTAGTGGATCTGAAAACATCTGTGCGAATGCTACGACAGGCACTTGAGTACATGATCGAGGTGCGGAAAGTCGAGTGCCAACACAAGGGTCCACCGGATTATGTGGCCTGTGCGCGGTGCATTGCAAACAAAATTCTCGAGCTGACAGCCCCAAAACAGAGGAGGACACACGAGGAGCGATGGCGGTAACGGTAAAGGAAGTCATCTGCAACGGCATCTGGATAAACAACAACGATGAGCTGTACGTTTCGATTTCTGACATCCTTGATGAGCTGGGCCTAGAGCACACCGATGAAAACAAGTCCATCGTCGAGGCAAAGGTGCAGGAATTGATGAGGGAACTCGTACCCAACGTGAAGTTCATTGCTGTCGGTGCCTGTCCCAACTGCGGGATCGGTGACGGGGAACCCCACAAGCCAGGTTGCGCTTTGCGAGGGGAGTAAAACCCATCATGGAAGCTGCTCTCAGAGATCAGCCCGATCGTCCGTCGGCCATACTCGACTGGTTGCGAAGGTGGATTCTTGATCTGTCCGACGAAGGTGCAGTCTGGGATAACGAGACAGCGAAGTTTTCGCGGGAGGTGCTTCCACATTTCTCACAAGCTGTCCCCTTCATTTGGACTGGGTCAATGTACGACATTATGAGTGAAGCGATTGCCACGATGCCGAAAGGTGGGCCTTTGCCGGTGAAGCTAGAAATGCCTTTTGACAACATGCTGTTCGCTTGGAAGTACAAAATTACCCTTTGGGATATGGGTATCGACGCTAATGAAAAGGATTGCCTTGATGGTCAAACGCCCGAAGAAGCAGCAAAAAACATGGAGCCCTTCTGGGAATTGATCTACAGGCGAAGTGAAACGGAAGCGACCACGATCATGTTTGGTCGAGACAACTCAGGCCGGAGAGACGAGAAAGCGCCTGAAGGCAAAGAGCTGGTGTGGTACAAGGCTGCTGACTGGAATTGTCAAGACGAAGCTGGGCGGATGCACCGCGCATTTTTTCGATGGCTGGATAGCCCTTACGTTGTCTATGCTTATCCAGGAACCGGAAACGAAAACAGAGCAGAACGTCGAAGGGTCCAGAGGTTGCAGGAACAAGTCCCACCGATGCACACCGAACCGAAGTTCATCATGCTGCGGAGGTCTCTCACCAAAAAAGGTGCCGACTACAAGGGGATGGATGTCAACTGGACCCATCAGTGGTTGGTCTCAGGACACTGGAGAGATCAGTGGCATCCAAGTACGCGAAGCCACAAGCTAACGTGGATTGCTCCCTACGTGAAAGGCCCACCAGATCTTCCACTGAAAACGCCGGTTAGACTAATCACGAGGTGACGAATGGTTACAGACGATCAGAGCGACCTGTTTGCCAAGCGGAGAAGCCGAGCGGATCAGATTTTTGAGAGGTTTGTTCGATTTCATCGAGCTAACCCAAGGTTCTGGCTTTTGTTTTGTCAATTTGCAGACAACATGAGGCGTATCAGGCCCCACTATTCAGCGAGGGCAATCTTTCAGCGAGTGCGTTGGGAGATGGACCTTGCCACAGAGAAACCAGACAACGATGGGGTTGAGCTGAACGATCACTATTCCCCTTATTACGCCCGAATGTATCTAGCGACGCATCCGGCAGCGAAAGATTTTTTTGAATTGAGGAAGCGCACCAGTGAGGATCGAAGTGCATACAAAACGGATTTGGCCGCGTACCACACTGGGCCTGCTGACGATGAAGATGATCTTATGGACGTACTGAGAGAGTTGGGCAATCACTAAAGGAGGGAGACATGACACATGAGGAGAGATTAGAGGAAGCAAAGAAGGCGATTGATTTGGTCGGTGACGATCAAACGGTCGGTCTTGATGTTGTTTACGAGAGCCTAACGGAATTGGAAGGCCAGATCCAAAGCCGCATGGAAGCACTGCACGAGGAGATTGCGGCGGAAAGTCCCGACTGATGCCGAACCTCGACGAAATAGTTTACGAACTCTACAGGAAGCTGACGGGCAATCGAATCCCGAACGATCCAGACATGATCCTGCTCAAAGCTACGCTCCAAGCGTGGGGTGAACAGGTGCTCATTGAATTCACCGAGAAGTACGTGCAGGATCACCCAGAAGATTACGACGGTCCCTGTCTCTGTGGGGAGTGCTGGAGTTCTGCGCCCCTATCTTGCGATACTCTCTACGCTATTGGATTCGCTACGCAAAGTTGATCCGGTCTTGACATGACACTGGGGCTGTGAGATCTGGTAGGCAGATGTCATGGCTCTCGGTTCTCACCACAGGCTGGGCGATATTTGTCTCGACATTCACCAAGGATAAGTGCGGTCGATGCTTCAAGGTGAAGCTCAACGTCATGTATCGGGCTAGGTGGGACATGAAGCTCTGCGATCAGTGTTGGCTATGGCTCTATCGTGCGGGCAAGTCCACTGATAAACAAAGGGAGATCAATGGCTCGACGTAAGAACGGGAACGGCGGAGGCACCGCGAACCTGAAGCCCTGGGGTAAGGGTCAAAGCGGTAATCCGAATGGACGCCCGAAGTCTGATGTCTCAATAACCACTCACCTGAAGACGATAGGCAAATGGCCCGCGCCTCCGTCCATCATTGCTCAGTACCAGAAGGCTTTCCCTAACCTACCCAACAATGCAACAAACGTGATGGTGCTCGCTTGCCGGAACTGGCTCAAGGCATTCGACATGAAGCATGGAGACGGTATGGCGAAGGAGCTGGGCGAGCGCATCGATGGCAAGGTGCCTCTCCCAATCGGTGGGGATCCCAACGGTCATCCGATCGACGTCAAGTTCGACTTCAGTAACGTCAGCGATAAAGAACTGGATCTGCTGGAGCGCATCTTAGGCAAATGCCAGATCCCAGACGAATAGGTAATGGCGGCCGGATTCCAAGATACGAGGAGGTCCGAGCCGAGCGTGCGAAGCGATCGTTGCTTGTATTCGTGCGCCAGTCCTGGCACATCATCGAACCAGGGATGCCTTTCGAGGAAGGCTGGCATCATGGTGCTGTCTGCGAACACCTGCAGGCCGTCAGCAGAGGCGAGATCCAGAAGCTAGTCATCAGTGTCCCACCGGAACACTCCAAGTCCACGATTGTAGCGAAGTGCTGGCCTGCGTGGGCGTGGATCACTGACCCTACCTTTGACTGGTTGTTCTCTAGCTACAGCTCTCAGCGTGCGACTGGGGATTCGGTTGACTGCCGGAAAATCATCGAGTCGCCTTGGTATCGTGAGAACTGGGGGTATATATACAACCTCTCTACAGATCAGAACCAGAAGACGCGGTTTGCCAATAACCTAAATGGTCAACGCATATCGATGGGGCTACTGGGGGCGGCGACTGGGGAGCACGGTGACGCTGTTGTATGCGACGATCCTCACTCCATCCGTGACCAGTGGAGCCCGAAGAAACTCGAGGCGGCTATCCTGACATGGGATCAGGTGATGTCGCGGTCGATCAATGATCCGCAAACGTCGAGGCATGTCATCATCATGCAACGTCTTCACCACAGAGACCTTGCAGCGCATTGCCTCAAGCAGGGCGGGTACGAATACCTGATGCTGCCCACCGAGTACGATCCGTCGAGGTCGATCACCACTAAGATCGGTTGGAAAGATCCCAGGAAGAAACGCGGTGAGCTGCTTTGGGGTAATCGGTTCGGTGCTGCGGAAGTTGCTGATGCCAAGCTGCGTCTTGCCCCCAGGGGATTCAGTGCCCAGCATCAGCAGAATCCCTCACAAGAGGAGGGCGCAATCTTCAAACGGGATCGGTTCAAGTATTTTGCCAACGACCCCAGGGCCATAGTCGGGCAGATGGATGAGGTAGTGCAGTCATGGGATATGTCGTTCAAAGACCTAGACACATCGAGTAAGGTTGCCGGTCACGTCTGGGGAAGGAAGGGCGGAGACCGCTTCCTGCTGGACAGGATATGCGAGCACCTGGACTTCGTGGAATCCATAGAGGCGGTCGAGAAGATGAGCGCGAAATGGCCGACGGCGAATGCCAAGATCATTGAAGACAAGGCCAATGGTCCTGCGGTAATTAATGCTTTGAACCGGAAACTGTCTGGATTGATTGCATGGCCGCCGAAGGGTGTACCGCTGGGCAGTAAGATAGCGCGGGCCTATGCTTCTCAACCCGAACTCGAAGCCGGTAACATCTGGCTCCCAGATCCCAAGGTGCATCCCTGGGTCGAGGAGTTCGTTGAGTATTGTGTTGCGTTTCCCGGCGGCGAATACGATGATGATATTGACGCGATGGGCCAAGCACTCGAAAAGTTCAGGCAATCCTTCGTGCTGCACGCGATAACCGATGAGATCTTTGCGGTCGGCGCGAAGCGAAGCTACTGGAAAGGAACTACTGACGCTGTTTGATAGGGGGACAGTATCATGGCTGAGTTCAATGTAAACGACGAACGATCTAGCTTTGCAGAGATCGGTCTCACCGGATTGAACAGGTGGGGCGGTCACGTCCACGAGGAATTTCTCCGGGAGCTCCAAGGCACCAGGGGGATCAAGGTCTACAAGGAGATGGCGACGAATGATGCGGTCATCGGTGCGATGCTCTTTGCCTTTGAATACCTGGCGCGGCAGGTGAGTTGGCAGGTGAATCCTGCGAACGAATCAGACGAAGCCAAGGAACAGGCCGACTTCATTTGGGGTGCCCTTAATGACATGAGCATGTCATGGGTGGACCTGATCTCAGAGGTGTTTTCCTTCCTGATATTCGGGTGGTCGTGGTTCGAGCTGGTGTTCAAGAGACGGCAGGGCGACAGCCCAGATCCATCGAGACGGTCGAAGTTCAATGACAACAAGATTGCCTGGAGGAAGTGGGCGATCAGATCCCAGGATTCCTTGGTTGATTGGGTGTTCGATGAAGACGGAGGCATCCAGGGCATGAAGCAGAGACCCGCACCAACTTTCCAGGAGTTCACCATTCCGATACGAAAGTCTCTGCTTTTCCGGACATCTATCCACAAGAACAATCCAGAGGGGTTCAGTCTGCTACGGCGTGCGTATCGGTCCTGGTTTTTCAAGAAAAGGATTGAGGAGATCGAAGGCATCGGTATCGAGCGCGATTTGGCAGGTCTGCCCATGCTGGTTCCTCCAGAAAACGTGGATCTATTCAACCCGAATGATTCCCAGGCGGTTGCGTTGCTGGCGCGTGCAGAGAAGCTGGTGCGGAACGTAAGGCGCGATGAACAAGAGGGTATCGTGATGCCCCACGGTTGGGAGTTCAAGTTGCTCTCGACTGGGGGAAGGCGACAGTTCGACACGAATTCAATCATCAACAGGTATGATTCGCGTATCCTGACAACGGTGATGGCCGACTTCATCCTGCTGGGACACGAGAAGGTGGGCTCGTTTGCGCTGTCGGATTCAAAGACCCATCTCTTTGCGGTGGCTTTGGGCTCGTTTCTGGACACTATATCCGAGGTAATCAACACCCATGCCATCCCCCAAGTGCTGCGATTGAACGGCGAGCAGGTGACTGATCCTCCTGAATTAGTACACGGTGACGTTGAAGATCCTGATCTTCAAGGTCTTGCCGATTTCATCCAGAAGCTAACTCAGTCCGGTATCGACTTCAGTGATGCCCAGGTCGAGCGTCACTTGAGACAGGTGGCCAATCTGCCGGAGCGCGATGAGGAGGAGGATGAGGGCAGACGGATTGAGGAGGAGGGTGCGCTCAGCGAGGTGTCAAATGCAATGCGCGAGATCCAAGGACGGATTGACGGGATGGAGGCTCGGATAAATGGGAATGGTAACGGCGCAGGCAACGGCGGCACGCCTGGTCCAGGTGCTCAAGGCGGCGAGTAGGTTCCGTGCAGCTCGAGAACGCCAAGCCTGGAGGACAACACACAGGGTAGCGGATGCTGCCAGGCCCAAGTTTGTCAGCACTCTCCTGTTGGAGATGCGTGACACCCGAAACAAGGTGAATGTTGCGAGGTTGAGTAGGGCTGTCGCATCTGGGAATGTGACTGAGATTGAGAATGCCCTTTTGCTGCCAAAGACGGATGAGAATCTGAGACGGAAGTACCGGCGGCAGATCCGAGACACCTTGAACGAAGCGGGTATCAAGAACGTGAAGCTACAGCCAAAAGTCCTTGCTGCCAACTTCGGTCGGTTTGACCTGACGAATCCCAGAGCTGTCCGGTGGGCGGAGTCGAAGGCCGCAACGTTGGTGCGGGAAATTACAGAGGGACAGCGTGCGGTGATCCGGCGGGTTGTTGCCCAAGGGATTCAGGATGGGATCCCTGTCAGTGGTACTGCGCGACGGCTGAGAGCTACGGTCGGACTGACGGTACGACAAGCAGAGCAGGTGATGAGATTCCAAAGCACTCAAATTGCCAGGGGAGTGCCTGTGGACCTAGCGACCCAGAGAGCGGAGCGACTGTCCCAGAAGGTGTTGAGGCGTCGAGCTGAGAACATTGCACGGACTGAGACCATAGCGGCGAGCACCCAGGGAAGGCAGGAGTTGTGGGATCAGGCCCAGGAAAAAGGGCTCATCGATGGAGATCAGGTGCAACGAAAGTGGATTGTGACGCCGGATGACAGACTGGATTCGATTATCTGCGAGCCGATGTCTGGACAGATCCGTGGATTAAAGGAAAGGTTTGTAACTGGACTGGGCGATGAGGTCGATGCGCCTCCAGCTCATCCACAATGCAGGTGCGACGTGATCCTTGTAATTCCAGGGCGTAGCGTCTTTGCCTGATGAAAAGGGGGATATGCCACGTGAGCGGATTCACGCGAAAGTTCAAGAGAAGGAACGGTGTGGGGTACAGCCCGACTGACAGGGAGAGGAGGATGTTGCAGGCCCTCCACAGTGCAGCTTTTGTACTCAAGCAATATGCTGACGGGAACAACTGGGCGGAAATGGACGGGAAATCAATCTGGGTTGGCGAGGGCAAAGGCCCGGATCTTGCAGTCATGGCACTGGGAAAGAAGACGGCAACGAAGCCGGAACCAAAAGCAGAGGAGGAGACTACTGATGGCGTACAGTGACGAGTATATTCGGGGTATCTTCAATGCAGCAAAGAACCATCTGCCCAAGTGGGTGTGGAATCATCTACACAAAATTGCTTTCCCTTCTAGCGGAGGTCATGCACGTCATCGGAAGGAAGACGACGATGTTGGGAAGCAAGCTGCGCCCACGAGTGCGAGCGGGTTGACTGTAGACGGGATTGTAACCCAGCTCTCCATCCGAGGTGAACAGTACAGCAAGGCCGAGTCGAATTATGTCGAGCCGACAACGGACCTAACCGCGTGCGGGGCTTGCAGATTCTATCTCCGGGATCCGCACAACGAGCGCGGGCTCTGCCAGGTAGTGACGGGTCCGATAGCGTGGTTCGGTGCTTGCGACTTCTATATTGCTGCGATCGACGAGGCGATGCACGCCCTCGAAGGAATCATTGCCAAGCAGGGCTTTGAGATCCAGACCATCGTGTTTCCAAAGGATAAGTGGACGTTGCGGCGTGCGAGGAGGTGGTTGGCTGACCACGATTTCACCCAAGAGAAGTTGGATGAGACGGAGAATGCCTATAGGTTCAGGCAGCTACCCCCAGGACAGTTTGCTCGCATCCGTCCTCTGTGTCTGATGCCCCAGGGGGCAATATCCAACCTGGAGGATTGTAGTGTGCTGGCGTTCGGTGGGCCGATTGAGAAGGAAGCAAAGGGTCTCACGCAGGATGAAATTGACGACGAAATTGACAAGGCCCTGGGGTACGGTGGCGAGCGTAGGCGGAAGCGCAAGCGACCGATGCACAAGACCGATCTCGTTAAGGAAATTCCGATCCTGAAAATCGATGAGGAAAAGCAGATCGTGTACGGTGTGGTGCTCGATCCGTACATAGTTGACACGCAAGGTGACTGGATTCCTCCTGCGGAAGTAGAGCTGACAGCGCACGAGTGGATGAAGGAAAGTCGCACGATCGGTCTCCGGCATAAATCGAAGGCGGATGCTGATGCGGTCGAGAGCTTCTTGATGCCCTATCCGTCCAGCGACGACTACCGAAAAGCGATGAACGGGGAGCCGCATCGGGTGATTAAATTCAAGATGGGCGAGGGTTTTGTCCATTCGGGATCTTGGGTACTGGGTACTCAAGTGCGGGATGAGAACACCTGGCAGCTTGTTAAGAGTGGAGAGCTGGGATCTTATTCCATCGGTGGGCATGGCGAACGTACCGAGATAACAACGGCGGTGATGCCTCAGATCACGGAGACGATTGAAGCTGACTGGAGTAAGGCTGCATGAAAAAACTCCTGACAGTGATCGTGACCGTCGAGGTTGTCTGTGCCATAGCAATCCTTGTCGGGATCTTTTGGATCGGTATCAGTAAACTAGCGGGATGAAGGGGGTTTTATGAACCGAAAGCTGGGGGAAACGAAGGCCGATGTGCTCGGTCGGGAGTTGAAGGAATTAGGTCACCTCCTGGAGCGAGCGTCTGCCTGCGATCTGAGAGTCTATGGCGAAGTCGATTACAAAGGGACTTTGAGACTAGAGGGGCCTGAGAAAGACGGTGACGACTGGTTTTTGATGTTTTGGGAGCCGATCGATTTAGTATCTATTGATGGCAAACTCTGTGTCGATGATCTGAGCGTGGACACCGTAAAGCGTGTAAAGGACGTGCGGATATTTTATTTCGATGACAAGGACGAAAAGTGTTTTATCTCGAAGGAGATGCTGAAGCAGATGGTCGAAGCTGCGGAGCAGAAGCGGAAGCCGGCCCGGAGGGTCACGCATTGAGCGAACCGACCAAGACGGATGTTTTAAAGAGCGCGATTATAGAGGAGTTGGAGCGCAGGCGGAAGGAAATCGATGTCTCTTATTGCAACGGCTCCAGCACGGTAGCGATCATTATTCGACTGCGACAAGGCCGACCGTTCAAGGTGTCTTTTAGGACGGAATCTGAGTTGAACCTATAAAGGGGGTTGACATCTTTTTCGGAATCGTGATACCAGGGAATTAGTAATCAAGAATTCGCTCACGTCGCCCGAGGTAAAAGTGGAGGCGGTCCCCTTCTGATTGTCCCGACAGGATCAGTTGGTGGCCGCCTCCATTTTTTTTATGACCACTAAACTCACCGACATCAAAACCGACGAAGTAAGTCTTGTTGGTAAAGGTGCCAACCGCAAAAAATTCCTGCTGTTTAAATCTAAGGAGGGCAATATGGAAGACCTTATCAAGGAAATTCTGGAGGAGACCAAAGCAGTCAAGGGAGAGAAGGAGCTGCTGTCCGATCTGAAGAAAGCGAAGCTCTCCGACGAAGATGCCGCGATCCTCCAAGCGACAGTCCGGCTTTTCTCGGGCGTGTCTGAAAATCTGAAGAAGTCGGGTGTTGTCATCAAACAACTCCAACCGGAACCGGAGCCTGCCACGGTAGACGCCAAGTCGGTTGCTGCCTTCCTGAAGGAGTCGAAGCCTGAAGTGAGGGCTGAGATTTCGAAGGAGCTGAAGCTCGATGAAAAGCGTTTCGAGGAAGCATTCGGTTTCTTGCAGGAACCAACCTCAGAACTCCTGAAGTCCGATGGTTCACTGAACCTGGACGCTATCCCCAAAGAACTCCAGCCTGCCATGAAGCTGATCTTCAAAGACAGCCAGGATACCAAGGCTGCATTGAAGGAGGCGCAGGAAAAAATCGCCAAGGCCGATCAGGATGCGAAGCGCAAAGTCATGGTGGCCAAGGCCGAGGAGTTCAAGGATGTCCCAGGTACGGACGTGAACGAGCTGGCGGATACCCTGATGAAGCTCGATGACGCGGACCAAGAGAAGATCCTCAAGCCTCTCCGTGCAACCAAAGAGGCGATGAAGGAGAGTGGCCTGTTCACCGAGTTCGGTAAGGGAGGTCCGGGGAATCCTGCGGGCACAGCCATCGAGAAGGTCAATCAGCTCATCAAGAATCTCATCCAAAAGAACGACAAGCTGACGGAGGCGGATGCCTTGACGCAGGTGATGAGGGAGAACCCCGTTCTTTACGGCGAGTACGTGAAAGAGACGGTGATCCGCGCATAGGTGCGGTACATCTCTTTTGAAGGGGGAGCGCAGCTATGTCTACAAGGGAAATCGAAATTTACGACGAGAGCTATGAGGCGTCGAGCGATCTGGAGCAGTATCGTCTGGTCGCGCTTCAGAGTGACGGGAAGATCGGGCTCGGAAGTACGAACGCGCAGGGAATCACGCAGAA
>CAYGBE010000246.1:0-4536 GCA_964348065.1 uncultured archaeon | reverse complement strand
GGCGACAACCATCCCTGGACACTGACCTCAATGAGCAACCTGGCTGTGATGTATAAAGAGCAAACGCAATATGAAAAAACAGAACCACTACTACTCAAAGCACTCAAAGGCCGTCGCCTTAAACTCGGTGATGAACATCCACATACATTAGAGTCGTGGCAAAACCTTATCAAACTCTACGAAGCCTGGGGCAAGCCGGAAGAAGCTACCCAATGGCGAAAAAAACTGCCTCCTACGGAAAATCCCGATTTTTAACCAGTTTTTCGAACAATATCGCCCAATCAGCGATAGTAAAGTAGTGCTCCCGTTCCAATTAACTAATACTTCCTGATACCCTGCTTTCCTGATAGCCTGCACCCTGATTTCCTGTTCACCTGATAACCTTCGTCCTGATATCCTGTTCACCTGCTAACCTAACCTCTAATCACCAATTAACTAACACTCCCTCTATACTCTGTGCCGCAGATAAAACAGGGCCGGCAGGGTATCGGACTGCCAGCCCTTTGGGTAAATGTAATGGTGTGTGGTTATTAATAGAATTCTCTTTTTAAGTTGTCTTATTGTTCCAGGGCTTCGATTTCTTAGGGTCTTACTGCCCGGTTGTAGATGCGGACGTCATCAATCAGGCCGGACCAGAAGGACCCAGGTTCCATAGCCTTGCCGGTGCCAATATACAAACCGTTATTGGAGCCCAGCAAATTAGTCTGCGCGTCTTCAGCCACGATGACGTCATCAACGTAAAGCTGTCTGTTCGAGCCATCCCACACGAGACCTATATGGTGCCAATTGTCATCGGTGATGTTTGTTTGTGAAAACATCGGTGCGTCAGATCGGCCGGGACCTTTAAGCTCTGTCATCAAGTTACCTTCCAACGAATCAGCACAAAGCCAATTCGCGCCACCAGCTTGCGACAAAACGGACTGGCCCGGTGCACCGCCTTTAATCCAGACAAATACGTTGAACTTACCATCCGCTGGATTCAACACGAAGGGCGTACTGATATAATCGTCAATGCCGTCAAGCTCAAGTGCTCCATCTAACATACCGCCCTCAGGTTGCCAAGCCGGGTCTTCATGCACACTACCGTCATTATCATTGGCACTGTCTTGGGCGATATTGCCTTCTGCCTCGTCAAGCTTCCAGTACGCAAGAGCGCCAGGGTATGTGAACAAATGCTCAGCGAGGACAATTAAGTCCTGGACATCGACGATGCCATCGCCCCAGGGCATCGGGCCAATATCACATAAACGCTCATCCGTTCCCCAGTAGTCAATCATGATGCACATATCAGCAGAGTCGACAATACCATCGCTGTTTAAGTCGACGATGGGGAGGATCGGAGCTTGCATCATGTCCAAATCCCCTTCTCCACCGGGTCGGTTTGAGCAAAAGTAGAATAATAAGCCTTCCGCTAATGATATACGTGCGGCTGCATCCCCAGCTTCAGAGTTGATGGGAATTGAAAGTAGGACTGGTGGATCCCAGGGGCTTGAGGTGTTTGGCCTTGTGGCCACATATAAATCTGCTTCACCATGCCCACCATCACGCCTAGAGTGAAAGAACAGCGCCAAGCCATCAGACGAGATATAAGGACAAGAGTCATAGACAGGACTATTAATAGCATCTCCAAGATTTACTGGTTCTCCCCAGGGATCATCTGTTGTGGCCCGCGTTGATACCCATGAATCCATGCCACCTGAACCGCCAGGACGGTTTGAGCTAAAGTATAGGGATAGGTTGTCGACTGAAATAGTCGGATAAGTATCCCCAGACGAACCATTCACAGGTGGACCAAGGTTCTTAGGGGTGCCCCAGTTATCGTCTGTGGTTGAGCGTCTGGCTAACCATATATCCCAGTCACCATATCCACCAGGACGTTTGGATCCAAAATAGAGACTCAAGCCATCCGCAGACAGAGAGGGTAGTGCATCATCATGCTCGGTGTTGATGAGCGGTCCCAGATTCATAGGTTCTGCCCACGGTTCTGATATGCTTGACCTTTTTGCCACCCATATATCGTTCCCTCCAAGATTACCGGGTCGGAATGTGTACGCGTCCATTAAGTAGAGTTCAAGTCCATCTGATGAAATACTACAAGGTACTTCGCCCGCCGCCGTGTTGATTGGCGGACCAAGATTAACGAGTTCGCCGAAGGTGAAATCAGCCCTCGCACTCTCACCGCCGCCAAGGACAGTAGCGGCAACAAATCCAACTAACACCCACATCATTCTGTAAAAATTTGGTAATTTCATGTTACACCTGCCTTTCTGCCCTTTTTATCAAGGGACGTAAAATAATTGTTAATCATCGCCAATGGCAAACTTTTCAATTGCTGCCAAAGGCTCATTCAACGAAGGTCTCTGTAATGTAATCCAAGAAAAATCTGAGATGCTGCGCGCGTTTTATAAAAAAATGGAAAAAATTAAATTTTCGGTGGTTGGTTTAAATGTAAGTGCTTGACAATACGCTATTTACTATCTATGATATTATGAAAAATGGGCGATAGCGGATTCTCAGGGTACAAAAGTGGCCGGATACCATGAACAGACGGATATGGGGGGAGCCGGGGAGGTATTTCTCACCACTCACTGGTCGCTGATTGAAGATATCAAAACAAAAAAGGACAAAGATAAAGCCCTGATGAATCTGCTGCTCAAAAGGTACTGGAAACCCGTTTATTGCTACCTGCGTCATAAAGGCCATAACAACGAGCAGGCCAAGGACCTGACTCAGGGCTTTTTTCATGAAGTGGTAATAAATCGCAATCTGGTCCAGAGGGCCGAACAGTCTAAAGGACGTTTCCGGTCATTCCTGCTCCATGCACTCAATCAATATCTCATTAATGTAAAAACCGCTGAGGCTGCCAAGAAAAGAATACCAGCAGAAAAGCAGGTTCAGCTTGAGATGATTGACCCGGCAGAAGTGCCCCAGGCCATCTCAAATTTGAGCGCCGAGGATGCTTACAACTACGCCTGGCTGTCGGGATTACTCGATGAGATTTTATCTGAGGTGGAGGCCAAATGTCGCGAGGATGGTATGGAAACCCACTGGAATATCTTCCATGACAGGGTAGTACAATCTATATTAGAAAATGTCGAGCCTCCGTCTCTGGCCGATATTTGTGAAAAATACGGTATTGAAGATGAAAAGAAGGCCTCCAATATGAACATCACCGTCAAGAGGCGGTTCCAGGCGGCTTTGAAGCAGTATATTCGCAATACTGTGACCTCGGATGCCCGGATAAATGAAGAATTGGAAGAAATTATGCGATTCTTCCCAAAAAGGGCGCAGCATTTCGAATAATTCTTGGATTTAAAGATAGAAGATGCAGTTGTTTTGTTATTCGGTTGGTTTTAAGTGCCGTGATAGAACAATTGCCGTAAGCACGGTTATATAGCGAATATCTAATTCGGATTGCCTGACAATGACTAAAAAATCGACATTTGGTAAGGACCCCGAACGCCTAAAGCGCCTTTTATCCGTTGGTTTGGAAGAGGAAGGTGTCGGGAAAGAAGCCGCCACTACAGCTTCCCTGGAGCAAATTATGGAAAAACCCGGGGGTCGGATTGGACGCTATCAACTGCTCAGTGTCTTAGGTGAAGGCGGGATGGGGATTGTGCATTTAGCCGAGCAAAAGCAGCCTATTAGACGTCAAGTGGCCTTAAAAGTAATCAAGCCGGGTATGGATTCTAAGCGTGTTATCGCCCGATTTGAGGCCGAGCGTCAGGCCTTAGCTTTGCTGGATCATCCGAATATAGCACATGTCTATGATGCCGGCACGACGGAGAATGGCCGGCCATATTTTGTAATGGAGTACGTCAAGGGCTTATCCGTAACCGAGCATTGCGACCGCCACAAGCTTACTATCGAAGACCGGCTGAATCTATTCCGGCAAGTCTGTCTCGCAGTCCATCATGCCCATCATAAATGGATCATTCACCGAGATATTAAGCCGTCAAATATATTAATATCCACTCAGGATGATGAGGCGGTTCCCAAAATTATCGATTTCGGAGTAGCCAAGGCCCTTGCTCAGCCGTTGACTGAACGGACGCTGGTTACCGAGCATGGCCAGCTCTTCGGCACGCCTGAGTATATGAGCCCTGAGCAGGCGTATATGGCTAATGAGGACATTGATACGCGATCGGACATCTATTCATTAGGTGTGCTGCTCTATGTCCTGCTGACTGGCGTATTGCCGTTTGATTCCACAACTTTTCGTGAAGGTGGGATTGAGCACATCCGGCAGGTTATTCGCGAAACCGACCCTAAGACGCCCAGCACCCGGCTATCAAGCCTGGGCGAGGAGGCTAAAAAGGTCGCGCAAACCCGCCGAATTGAAGTCGCAGCACTTGCCAGGTGCCTGCATAGAGAGCTGGAATGGATACCCCTCAAGGCGATGCGAAAGGAACGGTCAGAACGCTATCGCTCGGCCTCCGAACTTGCCGACGATATTGAGAATTATCTAAACGGCGCTCCACTGATCGCGGGGCCACCGAGCACTGTCTATCGGTTTAAGAAATTCGTGCGGCGGAA
>CAYGBE010000245.1:0-2699 GCA_964348065.1 uncultured archaeon | reverse complement strand
ACAAATGCTAAAGGCAATATTGACCGGGCCATCTCAGATTAAACTGAGGCTCTTGAGATAAGCCCAGAGTTTTGCAGACCAAGTTGTATTTACTATCCTCTCGTACTGTTTTTTAATACATACATCATCAAACGACTAACCTCTGCAGTGCACTAAACCTCGCACACTATTTCTTATTAGCCCTATATTGACGCGAATCTGCTATACAAAATATGTTCGAATGGAATGTCGTTGATGGTTAGCTGCTCGGCTTATGTGTGGTGAAGGTCAGGCGGAACAAGCTTGAACTTTCAATATAGATTTGATATTCTTTAATGAGATTCGGTGTTGTAGCTGAACAGGTATAAATGGGAAATATCAGTTTGTGAAGAAATGGAGGTATATGAGATGTGCTGGCCTATGCCTATTCTGGGGAGCTGTGCATGCCCCAAAGTTTTACTCATAGAATCAATTGAGGAGGCTCTTGTTGAGGCGGGAGTGAGTCCACAGGGCGCTCGCGATTTTAGGCAGAAATGCTTAATCTACCCAATTAGTTTTTTGAGAAAAATATTGGATTGTTGGACGAAAGCTGAAGAGCAGGGCCTTCCGTATGCATCTATGTCTCCTCATGCCCTTGGAAAATACATGACGGCTCCGGTTGCAGGCGGCTTCTTGCACTATCTTGGCCCTGATTGAAGCTCCCAAGGCAAGTACAAACTATTGTATATGGAAGATGGTGGCCGATACCGAGCGTGAGTTTTCGGATTTGAGCGAAAAATTTATTCCCGCCGATAGATAAAGCCAAGAAAATCCTAAGCACTAAATCCGAAATTCTAAACAATATCGAATCCCGACTTGTCGGGACAAATTCTCAAAACGAGAACGACTCAGACATTCTGGATACCCGCTTCTGAGGGGATGACACCCACCTAAGAATTGCTGGTGTAAGAAAAATGGTGGGGCATCCATTCTCCGTACCGAGAAAATCGGGACTTCGAAGGACGAAAGCCCCACCCTGCGAAGCTTCAGCAATCAAGGTCTTAGGTTCAGCGTTTACTCTCCATAGAGTTCTTGGAGTCCGAGTATATCTCCGAAACCCAAATCTCGTTTTTTGGTTTCCTCCAGGGCTGTGTATCCAAACATAGTAAGCGCACCAGCCGGAGGCATATAAAGGTCGTCCAAGAAAAGAGTATGTCCAAATTCATGTGTGTTTACATTCTGAACATCAAACTTATCGCCATCTTCCTTCGGTGCATCAGCAGACCAATCCAAATCTGAGTTGTTAATTATATGAAATTCGGCTACACCCACCACTCGCCCCGTAACCTTCCCACCAGGTGAGACCGTGACGTAAAACCACACTTGGCAAACGGCGACAGCATCGTTCGGAAGCCCTAAGTCATCAAAAGATGCCCAAGAGACCGTGTTTACTCCGTCGTAAAAGGTCTCCAAGTCCTCTGGCTCATCAAAATCTATGCTCGTAGTCCCGGGATATGCAAAAAGCTCCGTTCCCGTGTTATCATCCCATGTCTCAGCAGACGCGGCTATAGCATCAAAAGCACCATCAGGAGCGGCGTCAACATTGACAGAATAGCTCACGGGCGTTTCTAACCACTTAATGCCGCCACGAAATAGCTTATAAACAGGAAATAGTTCAGAAGATGTTATACCTTTGTCGCTCGGCTCTTGAAAATGGTCGATGAAAATGTGGGACTCAAGTCTAACTTTTTCCGGTTCTTGTTGACCTCCTCTTTCATTCGGCTGTCCTTGAACTACTACCAACCTTAAGGCCAAAACAACAATTACAATTAAAACTCCTAAAGCAATTTTTATCCTCATCTTTATTCTCCTTTCATGACAATTTTTTACCGTTTATGTAATTTAGAGCCGTGCCCCTTCCTTATTTTGGCCGGCCACGTCCAATCTTTGCTACGGGCTATTCAGAACAAGAGACCTTTATGTTCTGCCCGAGCGGTTACTTCCACAAAACAAACATTGCCTTCTACCAAGGCATGCTACCATGCCTCCAAACAGCCCTTGTTAGTTATGATGGTGGTACTCTTGCGAAATCTCCTCATCTTCTATGGTTACATTATATGATGAGCCTAAAGAAGTCAAGATAAATCTTTTAATTTCTGTTTTTTATCTAATGCCTCTGCTTTATTCTAAAATCTCGCTCGTTCTAAAAGCAAGGGCTTTTTTTGTATGCTCATAATTTATATTTTGCAACCCACGGCACAGGTCCGTGAGCTAAACAGAATTATACTGCGATGATTTTATTGATAAACAGGTCTTTAGAGAGTATAGTGTTGGCAATGAGTTTTTTGAAGGGACGTGACAATGAAGCGATATATAATTTTGATTATGTTAGCGTGCTTTTTCGGCGGGTCCGGTGCGGTCTTAGGTGCGGGAGTGACAGGTGAGCTTAGGCCGGAGGCGATAGAGGCAAGGATTCGGCAACGTCGGATGGGTGAGCTGGTGGTAAGGGCCAAGCCGGGAGCCCAGGTGCACGTCGAACAGCTACGCCATGAGTTCTGGTTCGGGGCTGCGTTGTCTTCGGGAGCATTCAGCGGGCGCTTGAGCGCAGAAGACCAGCGCCGATACGAGGAAACGTTTCTGAGCAACTTCAACGCCGCCGTTACCGAAAACGCGCTGAAGTGGCATGATATGGAGCGCCGACGCGGAGACGTGAATTATGACGTTGTGGACGCCATACTCGC
>CAYGBE010000244.1:0-2726 GCA_964348065.1 uncultured archaeon | reverse complement strand
CAAGGCATCATTAACCATATAAAGTTTCCATCAATATTCTTCTTTTGAATCAAACTAACTCCATTTGAATTGCATGGCATGCATTATACAGAAAAATGAGGGGTTATTTGCGTTTTCTGCATATTTTTAGTCCGTCACGTTCTGTAACGTATTCAAAGCCGTTTTCTACGAGTTCTTTGTCTTGTTCTACGTTCTGCGCTACTTTGCATGTGTAGTTGTTGTCCTTCTCGAATTGCAGTAGTTGATGCATGCATACTAGAAATTTATTTATTGATAGATAAAGAACTACTACCTGAGAGAGTTTACCTATTGATGAAAGATATTTTCCTCATCGGCTTGATTCTCTTAGTTGTCGGGGGCATCCTTAGTCTGGTAAGCATAATTCCTGGAATTCGATACGTATTGTATGTGCCCGGTGGTGTGGTGGGGGTAATGCTTTTATTGGGTATTATTCTTATTGTTCTAGGTTTGTTTTTTGTTATAGGAGCAATTAAGAACAGGTAGCACGCATGCGCGCAGAAAAAAGAGGGGTTGTTATTTGCGTTTCTTGAATAGTCCTAGTCCGTCATGCATGCATGTTATCTTATGGTATGTCATTTCAAGTTGTACCAAAGATTTAAGAGAGAAGTTATGAAGAGTTGTTACTGGTCTACAATTCATTATGAGAAGATGGAGGTGACTTTTAGAATGGCAGAAGAAGAATATGTCAAGGATTTATACAACATTGGAATTATTGTATTAACTTCCTCATTTATTGGCGTAGGTATTATTGCGCTGGCTGTGGTTATTGGAGCTATATTTGGCGGAAGTCTACGATTTGGGATTACTGATGCAGGTGTTTTCGCAATAGGCTGTCAACAGCTTGCTGGATTTCTTATTATAGGCTACATTGCATGGAAATACCATTACAAGAAAGCAGTGAAAGGAGAAGTCTGAAACCGCATGCATGCGTAAACGAGGATAAAAAATAAAGAAGAGTTATGAGTACAGTAGTTTGGTAGCCCATGCGCAATTTGCCTAATTACAGGAATCCTTTGTGGGTCCTTGGCTTCGTTTTGATTGTGGTCAGTTGGTTTGTTCCTTGGGGTTCTGGCAGGCTTGTACGCTCGCCCAGCGCGCCCGTATATTTGATATGGTTCTTAGAGACGTCACATTTTACTTTAGTAGCTGTATTAATTGGTTTTCTTGTATCAATATTCGGTCTTTACCACCTGCCAGTTACGTTCAGATTCGAGAATACCGCTTTTCAGGGATTCACCGCTTTAGTTAGCGGTTTCTTGGTTACATTCAGTGCTCTTCAATGGATCTTAAGCCCCAGTGCCAGTCATACTTTCCTCGTTTCCCTTCTTGGACCTGTCTATCCTCTTTCAGGAGAAATCCTATATGGTGCGTATATTGCAGTAATTGCTGGAGCGCTAATTATGATCGCTGGAACTGATCCCCTCATAAGGGCTGGTCATAATTTTTATCGTGCGCGCTGGAAACGGGTCCATTGATGAAGCCTTAGTGGCATGCATGCAACAGGATAGTCATTGATGAATCGCGCGCGCCCATTGTGGGTGGGGGAAAGGGTTACACGCGCGCTTGGTTGTGGGCGGGAGGGCGGGAGCAAGGCGAGAGCCTTGCAGGTTCAGAGATGCATGCATTACTCTTTAAGATTTAAATTATTGACATGTTAAAGTTATAATTGGAGATAGGGGAGAATAGTTCATAAATGGTTCTTAACAAGAGATTAAAGAAACTTCTGATAATTGCTCTGGCAGCTGTAACTATAGTCTGGTTTATCGCATTATACCTACACATTCAAGGTTACAGCAGATACATGCTATCTTGGCATTACATCTATGATGGTATACCAATTTATGCTTGGCGATATGCACCACTCTTTATACAATCAGCACTCATCATTTTTGTAACATGGGCATTTGTGATAAACTCAACGCGCGCGCGGCGAGTCTTTGAGATTAGATGGAAATATGTTTTGCTCATAACATTTGGTTTGACTGCGCTTTCTGGACTTTACGTTTCTCACCTATCGAGGACACATAGTGTGAGTATTTCCTTTGGATTTCCCTTCCCTTGGTTGGCGGCATATAAGAGCTACTTGCGCGCGCCTGCGCATTGGGAATATGTTTGGCTGGAGGGATTGTTTGCTGACCTCTTAATTTATGGTCTCATTGCTGCAATAGCTGTGATCCTTTATGAAAATGCGCGCTGCATTGGTAAAAAAAGGGAGGATTAAAAAGTTATTTGCGTTTTCTGAATAGCCTTAGTCCTTCCATTTCGGTTACGTATTCAAAGCCGTTCTCTATGAGTTCAGTGGCTTCTTCCACGTTCTTGGCTATTTTGCAAGTGTAGTTGTCGTCTTTCTCGAATTGTAGCAGTTGCGTATAGACTAAGGTTGTTTCTATTTTGCGGTGTCCCATTTGTTGCTTGGTGAATAGAAGGTCTTTAGTTCTGTGGTATGTCATGGTTGCAAAGTAGTGGCGTAGATCATAGAGTCGAATAGTTTTGATTGCGGGAGTTTGTAGTTTCTCGGCTGTTTTGTTGCGGTAGTGTCTAAACCATTTGCCGTAGGTGTCGCTGTTCCATGTTCCGAATATGTTGTCGTCAAGTCTGATGTTTCGGCTTGCTAGGTATTTGTTGAGCAAGTTTAATGTGCTGTTCTTGAGTTTTAAGACTCTTGGGCTTCCGTGTTTGGCGGTTTCGGGATATACTGCGCCGTT
>CAYGBE010000243.1:0-2857 GCA_964348065.1 uncultured archaeon | reverse complement strand
GACCACGGCCACAAACAGGGTGCCGGGGTCGAGCTGTTGATAGTGCTTGAAGTAGGCGTCCACATCGCCACAGCGGCGTAAAACCATACCCCGTGCCATAGGCACTACCTCGGCGATCTCGCGCGGCCATTTCTCGACCAAATGGGGAGGGCACACGACGATGATCGGATACCGCTCTCGTGGAAAAAGCAGCTTCTTCAGCACATCGGCGGTGCTGATGCTGATGGTGGTCTTGCCGGTGCCCATGGTCGCCTGCAGGATGGCGAAATCCGCCCCGGCGAGAAAACGACGCGTCAGGGCAGCCACCACCTGGCGTTGGGCCTCAAACAGGCCGGTGCGGGCCCGCCCTGGCAGGCGGCGATATCGACTATGGTGATTGAGGATCACCTCGATCCCGGGCAAACCTCTGTAGGTCATATCGTGCAGCGGCTCAAACGCCTCGACGATCCTGGCCGCCAGCACGTCCTGCCACCCGGTCAGCCAGGCGCGCAGTTCAGCTTCGTCATCCAGGATGGTGAGAGCGCCGTCCTCTAGATCAAGCACCGTGATCGAGGTGTGGAACTTATCCAACTGGCGTCTTACTTCGTTTTCACGATCCTGCTCGGAGGTGATGTCCTCTTGAACCTTACGTAACCGGCCCTTAACCAGGAAGCGCCCCTCGCCGGCGCGAGCGATGCTCATGTTGTTGAGCAGCCCCGCTGCCAGCGCCATGGCGATGTGTCCCCGCCTGAGCGGCATGAGCGGCTTGACAACGTGTGCCGTGTCCTGAGGAGTCAAGACGTCGGCCCAGACACGGCTATGCCAGACGCCCGCCTCAAACGCCTCGGCCAGGGCCTCTTTGGGATCCACCTCGGCCGAGCGAAAGTAGAAACGGGTCTCAGGCGTCGGTGGGATCAGGTATGGCTCGGCCGCCCTGGCCGGTAGCTCGGGTAAACGAACACCTTTGACCTGAGCGATGGCCAAAGCTCCCTGATCATCCCGTTGCGGCGCCCGCCGCTTGACGGCGAAGATGACCACCTGGTGGAAGGTTTCATAAGTCTTGCCAGGGAAGCGGTAAAGCCGGACCTTTTCGAAGTGGGTCGCCAGCCGGGCGGCGACGTGGGTCGTGATGCGATTCTGGGGGATGAGATAGATAAGCACCCCTCTCGCCATCAACCACTCCTGGGTGTCCCGCAAGAAGGCCAGCTCCAGGCGTTTGCCCGCCCGATCATCCTGATCGTACGGCGGGTTGAGAAAAAGGGCGCTGATCCCGGCCTGTTTTCCTTTAGGAAGCCGGTGTGCGGCGTAATCTCCCTGGCGGACGTGGTCGAGCTTGCCTCTCGACTCTTCCGCCCGCTCGGCATCGAGTTCAATGCCGTAGGTCTTGCCGTCAAGGACTTGGGCCAGGCTCTCAAGCGCTGTTCCTTCGCCACAGCACGGATCCAGCCAGCGGTAGTCCCCCCCAGGGGCTTTGAGGTGACCGGCGATGAGGGCGGTAACCTCGGCTGGCGTGGGGTAGTATCCTGCTTTTTTGACACTTTCCAATCTTGACACGAGAGAATCTCCTTTCTTTTCTTATGGGCCGATCTCGCCGTCTCGGATGCCGCTGGCGATGATCTCGGCCCATTTCTCGCCCGGACTGACCGCCCAGGCATAGGTGCCCTGGCTCTGGCCCGGGGTGATCAGTCGATGACGTAGCCCTTGCTCCCAGAGGTGGGCGGCCCAGTCTGGTAGCGAAGGGTATGGTAAACAACGGTTCCACTGCGCCCTGAAGCGGTGCAGTGGCGGCTCGGGGCTTCCAGTCAAAACGTAGAACAGCCGGTCGGGTAAGTTGCTCTGGGTGGCCTGGCTGTGCACGGTCACCCTGTGGCCCCAGTCGGTGTCCGGCAAACGGACGCTGAAGGTGTGGTACTTGGTCTCCTCATCGGCTGGTAGTCGCCGGAGTTGTACACTGTCCGGTAACTCCAGGGCCTGGCCGTCGATGAAGGCCGCCCAGACGGCTTTGACGGCAGTCACCCGCCCGATGAGGGAAAGGTAGAAGGTGTACCCGTCGTGGATGGCGTAGCCGGTGCAGTAGGCGGAGAGCCCACCCCAGCCCACCGGCGCCAGCCACTCGTCGCGGGTGACACCCGGAAGGTCTCGTTGAGGCACGGGTCTCTCCTTTCTTTGACCTGTCTACGCAGGCAGGTAACAAAGACCGGCAGGGTCTCTCCCCTGCCGGTTCACGTTTGTAGGACTATTCGATTGTCACAGCCCGGAGGGATAAAAAAAGCCATCCACAGTGACTTGCGCAGGTCTCGTTACCGAGATCGGCGGCCTTAACGCCCTGTGGATGGCTCGTGTTACAGCCTGTTATTCCTCCCGGTCACCGTCAGCTTCCGGTCTATCCAGAAAGATGACCTGATCGGCCAGGACCTGAACCTGTTCGCGTCTGCCGCCTTTCTTTTCCGTCCAGCGGTTGATGCGCGGCCTGCCGACCGCAAACACCCGGCTGCCTTTGGACAGGTACGTCAGGCAGTTTTCTGCCAGTCGCCCCCAGGCTACCACGGTGAACCATTCGGTATCCTCTTGCCGTTGGCCGGTTTCGTCCGTCCAGACCCGACTTACGGCCAGGGAGAACCTGGCTCCTCTCACATCCCCCCCCGACTCGATCGGTCGGGGATCGTGTCCCAGGTAGCCCAACAACTTGATCGAACTGTAGCCAATGCTCATGACTTATTCCTCCTTTGTTTCTGAGTTCAATTCCAGCGACATCATCTCATCCCAGTCGAGACAGCCGATTTCCTTCAGCAACTGGAGCAAAGCCAGTGCCGGTGGGTGGGAGACCAGAGTGGTTACCTCAAAGTCGTCCACCACCAGATAGCGGCTGTCCGGCCAG
>CAYGBE010000242.1:0-2533 GCA_964348065.1 uncultured archaeon | reverse complement strand
TGACGGTTATACCTATGAAATCTAAAGAATCGATGAAGATCGGGAGCTTACTTCTTGCGTCTCTACTACTGTCGTCATTCTTTGCGCTCGGCGCGGCCCCCATCGCGTTCGCGGCGGAGGAGAGGGTCTACACCATCCCCGTCCTCACCGAGTCCAAGACATGGGACCCGATGGTGGGCTACGGCGCCGGCTCCGACACGGTCACCTACAACATCTACGAAGGCCTCCTGGCGATCGACCGAACGGAAGACGGAGAGTGGGTGTTCTCCCCACTGCTAGCGACCTCGTGGAGCGAGTCCGAGGACCACACCGAGTGGACGTTCGAGCTGAGGGAAGGGGTGACCTTCCACGACGGGACTCCCTTCAACAGCTCTGCCGTCGTCTACTGGTTCGAAAGGATGACCGGCGTGGGCAGGGGCCCCGCCTGGTTATACTCAATGGTCATTGACAGCGTTGAGGCCGTCGACACCTACACGGTGAAGTTCTATCTCACTGAGGCAATCCCCGCATTCGACTTCAAGTGCATAATGAGCAACGTCTTCGGCGCCTACGGCATCATGAGCCCGACCTACGCCGAGGCCCACGCGACCGAGGAGGACCCCTGGGCTGAGGAGTGGATGTACGACCACACGTGCGGGACCGGGCCTTACATGGTGGAGAGCGTTGCCCACGGCGACGAGTCTATGTGGGTGAAGTTCACGGACTACTGGGGCGGCTGGGAAGGCCCCCACATCGACAGGGTCGTCTTCAAGGTCGTCGGCGACCCACAGGTCCAGATGATGCAGTACCTCAGCGGCGAGGTCGACGCCTACGGCCCGACGCGGGACCAGATACCCGGCGTCTTCGCGGAGAAGGAGGACTCCAAGCTGTTCGTGGACAGAGAGTACCTCTCTGTCCTCTACATCTTCATGAACATGGGGAAGGAGGGCCCACTCCAGGACATCAACGTGAGGAAGGCGATCTCGTACGCCTTCGACTACCAGGGGGTCATAGACTTCGTCTACAACGGCTACGCCAGGCCCGCCAAGGGCCCGCTGCCCCACGGCATCCCCCACTTCGACGACGAGGTGTTCCAGTTCACGACCGACATCGACGAGGCGAAGGACTACATGGCGGAGAGCGCCTACGCAGACGGCTTCTCCGCGACCATCGTCGCCGGCCCGGGGACATGGGAGCAGATAGCGGAGGTGTTCCAGCAGAACATGGCCGAGATAGGGATCGACGTCAGCATCCAGGTCATGCCCTACTCGGTCCTCTGGGACCTGATGTCGGACCCCGAGACGGCGCCCGAGTTCACGATAGCCCTCTGGTACCCCGACTACCCGACTGCGGACGTATACATAACGCCGGTCTTCGGCCCCATGGAGACTGCGTGGCAGAACTGGGCCTTCTACGTCAACCCCGAGGTGAACGCCCTCCTGGAGGAGGGGAGGTACGAGTTCGACGAGGACGAACGAGCCGGGATCTACAGCGAGATACAGGCAAAGATCGTCGAGGACGCCCCCACCGTCTTCATGCTGGAGGAGGACCGTGTGACCTTCCTCGCCCCCTACGTCGAGGGATACGAGAGGTCACCGATCCACGGAGGCATCAGCTACTACAGGATGAGCATCGAGGGGAAATACCCCGCGGAGCCGCCCGAGGAGCCTCCGGTGTCCCCACCCGAGGAGGAGCCCAAGACACAGAACACGGCGCTATATCTGGCTGCAGCAGTCATCGTGGTCCTGGCAGGCGCCCTTATCTACACGCAGATGAAAAAATAACCCCCTTTTTTCTTTTCCTCGACTCACACGGAGCGATAAAAAGGCACAAGTTATTTACGACGACCCCTGATTAGGGTCAGTCGATGAAGCTACGGTACTATTTCCTAAACAGGGCCCTCCAGTTCATGTTCGTGCTCCTCGGAACCTCGATCATAGTTTTCACCGTCTCCCACGTCATCCCAGCGGACCCTGTCCGGGCGGCGGCCGGGCCCAAGGCGAGCGCCGAGGAACTCGCCTTGGTCAGGCACAAGCTGGGCTTCGACAGGCCCCTGCACGTCCAGTACATCATCTACATGACCAACCTCTTGAAGGGCGACCTGGGGCGATCCGTCGTGACCCTGAGGCCGGTCGTCGCCGACCTCGCCGAGAGGCTCCCCGCGACCCTTGAACTGGCAATCTTCTCCCTCCTCATCACATCGGCCACGGGGATCGCCCTTGGCATCCTTTCAGCCCAGAGGAGGAACCGGCTCGTCGACCACTTCGTGAGAGTGTTCTCACTCGGTGGCATCTCCATGCCCTCGTTCTGGCTCGCCCTCCTGTTCCAGCTGATCTTCTTCTTGAGGCTGGGCTGGCTCCCAGGCGGTGGCAGGCTCGACCCCAACCTCGCCCCGCCTCCCCATGTGACCGGGCTCTACACGTTGGACAGCCTCATGGCTGGCAGCCTCCTGACCTTCCTGAACAGCCTGCATCACCTGATAGGGCCGGCCATCGCACAGTCCACCGTCGGGATCGCCTCAGTGATAAGGATGATGAGGGCCGGGATGCTCGAC
>CAYGBE010000241.1:0-36355 GCA_964348065.1 uncultured archaeon | reverse complement strand
TTTGCCAGCTATTGGTTTAGGTATTCTCATAATTTCTACACCAGAAGGAATATTAACACATGATGTTGCAAAGAAAAAAGGTATGGGAGGAACTCTCTTAGCTTTTGTTTATTAGTGATAATTATGGAAAGAATAGTTGAAATTCAAGATAGAGTACAAATAGAATTAGATAATTTTAAAATAAAAGTTACAGGATCCAAAGGAAGTTTAGAAAAAGATTTTTATAGTCCTTTATTTAGAAAAGTTATAACAATCAAGAAAAATGATAATAAAATTTTAATATCTTCAGAGTCTGAAAGAAA
This sequence comes from uncultured archaeon, assembly GCA_964348065.1. Lineage (GTDB taxonomy): Archaea > Aenigmatarchaeota > Aenigmatarchaeia > Aenigmatarchaeales > Aenigmatarchaeaceae > CS1-C013. Next base: position 36,053 of record CAYGBE010000241.1, on the reverse strand, counting down.
AAAAGTTAAAGCAATGTTAGGAACAATTGAGGCCCATGTTAATAATATGATCAAAGGAGTTACAGAAGGATACACAGTAAAATTAAAAATAGTTTATATGCACTTTCCTTTCACACTTAAGACTTCAGGTAAAGAAATTTCAATAAACAATTTCTTAGGTGAGAAAACTCCCAGAAAAACTAAGATTGTTGGTGATTGTAAAGTTGAGGTTAAAGGCGATGAGATAACTATAACTGGAATAAATAAAGATGATGTTGGACAAACTGCAGCAAATTTAGAAAGAGCAACTTGGGTTAGGGCTAGAGATAGAAGAGTTTTCCAAGATGGTATTTTTAGATTAATGTGATTTTATGAAAGATTTAAAATTAAGACTTAAAACAAAAAGAAAAAAACCAAAATTTGTAAGACAAGGCGGAAAAAATTTAAAGAGATTAGGAAAAAAATGGAGAAAGCCTCGTGGTAGCCAGTCAAAACTTAGAAAACATAAAAAAGCTAAAGGGTTTATTCCTCACCCAGGCTATGGTTCTCCCAAATCTGTTAAGGGTTTACATCCTTCTGGTTTTGAGGAAGTATTAGTTTTTAATGTAAAAGATTTAGAAAAAATTAATTCAGAAAAACAGGCATGTAGAATAGCTTCAAGTGTTGGAAAGAAAAAAAGATTTGAAATCATGAAAAAAACAGAAGAATTAAAAATAAAAGTTTTAAATCCTTTAAGAATTGAAATCAAAAGAATTGAACCCCCAAAAGAAGGTGAGAAGAAATGAAAATAAAATTTTTAGGCCATTCAGCATTTTTGATTGATGATTTGCTCATTGATCCTTTTATTAATAAGAATCCAGTTTGTCCCGTTAAAGTTAAAGACATAAAATGTAAAATAATTTGTTTAACTCATGATCATTGGGATCATTTAGGAGACGCTTTTGAAATAGCAAAAAATAATGATGCAACAATAGTTAGTATTTTTGAAATAATTAGAGTTGCTAAAGAAAGGGAAATAAAAGTGTTTGGAATGAATCTTGGTGGTCCTATTCAACTTGATGGTTGGGAAATAAGACTTGTTCCTGCTACACATTCAGGAAATCCAATTGGATTTGTTTTGGAAAAAGACAATAAAATAATTTATCATGCAGGAGATACAGGATTGTTCATGGATATGATGTTGATAGGAGAATATAATATTGATGTTGCTTTGCTTCCCATTGGTGGGAGATATACAATGGATATTGAGCAAGCTGTTGAAGCTTGTAAATTTTTAAAATGTAAAAAAGCTATACCAATGCACTATAATACGTGGGATGTTATAAAAACAGATCCAGAAGAGTTTAAGAAAAAAGCTCCCTGTGATGTTATAATTTTAAAACCAGGAGAATCTTACGAGGTATGATTATGTATTTAATTGGTAAAAGAAGGTGTCCATCCTGCGGAGTAAAAGGAGAAAGATGGAAAGAAAATCCAGATGTTTTAATTTGTCCAGGTTGTAGAACCTTTTTTAATGAATTTGGTGTTGTTTTGGAATCACAGTTTGAGAGGGAAAACGTGATTACATGAATTTACAAAGAAAACTTGCAGCAAAAATATTGAAGTGTGGTACTGAAAAAGTTTGGATAGATCCAAAAAATGAAAAAGTAAAGCAAGCAATAACAAGAAGAGACATAAGAAGATTTATCAAAGAGGGTGCTATCAAAAAACTTCCTGACAAGAAAAAATTGAAAAGAAAACTAAAAAAAAGACAACAAAAAATCGGAAGCAGAAAAGGATCAAAGGGGGCTAGAGTAGGTAAAAAGACCGGATGGTTAAGAGTTGTTAGATCCCAAAGAAAAATGTTAAAAGAATTAAAAGAAAAGGGAAAATTAAAACCCCATGTTTACAGAAGAATTTATAAAATGATAAAAGGCAATGCTTTCAGAAGTAAAGCTCATTTAATGTCATATTTAGAAGATAAAGAATTTTTGAAAAGTGAGAAAAAATGAAAAAATCATATTTAATGCAATTTAAAAGGCGAAGAAAAAAGAAAACAAATTATAAGAAGAGACTAGCTTTAGTTAAGTCTGGAAAAACCAGACTAGTTATAAGAAAAAGTTTGTCTAATATTTCTATTCAATTTATTAATTTTGATCATCAAGGCGATAAAACAATTGCTTCTGCAAAGTCAACTGAATTAAAAAAAATTGGTTGGAATAAAACTGGAAACATTCCTGCTGCATATTTAACAGGTCTGTTAGCAGGAAAAAAAGCAAAAGATAAGAAAATAGAAGAAGCAATTTTAGATTTAGGTTTACAAACCTCAACAAAAGGTTCAAGACTTTATGCAGCATTAAAGGGAGTTTTAGATTCTGGAATAAAAATTCCTCACTCAGAAGAAATCTTACCAAAAGAGGATAGAATTAGAGGAAAACACATTTCCGAGGAATTGGAAAAACAATTTGAAGAAATTAAAAATAAAATAGTTGGTTGATATGTCAAGAGAACCAAAAAAACAAGAAGTTGAAAAAGAAGAAAACATAGAGAAAGCAGAAGAAATAGTAGAAGAAAAAGCTAAGGTTGTTATTCCTGAAGGTTGGAAACCTAAAACAATTTTAGGTAAAAAAGTTTTGGCAGGAGAAGTAACGAATATAGGAGAAGTTTTTGCAAAAGGAATTAAAATTGCAGAACCTCCAATAGTTGATATATTACTTCCTAATCTTGAAAGGGAAATAATTCTTATTGGTGGTTCTACTGGAAAGGGTGGAGGAATAAGAAGAACTCCTTTCAAAAGAACTTCAAGAATGCACAAAAGTGGAAGACGTTATAGCATATCTACTATGTCAATTGTTGGTAATAAGAATGGTTATGTTGGTATGGGTTTGGCTTCTGGTCCACCAGGAAAGCATCAAGAAGTCATTGTAAAATCTACTAACAAAGCTAAGATAAATATAATTCCTATAAAAAGAGGTTGTGGATCTTGGGAATGTTCATGCGGAACAAACCACTCTATTCCCTTTACTGTAAGAGGTAAAAGTGGTTCTGTTATAGTTGAACTTTTACCAGCTCCTAAAGGTATTGGTTTGTGTGTTTCTGATGAAGTTAAAAAATTAATGAAATTAGCAGGCATAAGTGATATATGGTGTAAAACTAGGGGAAATACACACATGAGAATAAATTTAATTAAAGCTGTTTTTAATGCTCTTAAGAAATTAAACGTTTACAAAATAAAACCAGAATTTGAAGAAAAGGTTGGTATGACAATTGGGAAGGTAGAGTAATATGTATGCTGTTGTTAGGTTAAAAGGTTTGGTTAAAACAAGAAAAGACATTAAAGATACTTTGAAAATGCTTAGATTAAATAGAAAAATGCATTGTGTTCTGTTAAATGAGAATGATGTTGTAAAGGGAATGTTACAAAAAGTTAAAGACTGGATAACATGGGGAGAAATTAATGATAATATATTAAAATTGTTAGTTGAGAAAAGAGGAAGAAAAGCAGGCAACAAAAGATTATCTAAAGAAGAAACAGAAGATGTTTTTAATAAAATAAAAGAGAATCAAAAACTTTCAATAAAATCTGTTTTTAGATTAACTCCTCCTTCTAAAGGATTTAAAAATTCAATAAAACAACATTATCCAAAAGGTGAATTAGGATACAGAGGAAAAGAAATTAATGAATTGTTAAAAAGGATGATATGAATGGTTGTTCATAGAAGAAAAAAAATTTTAAAGAAAAGAGGAAGCAGAACTCAAGGTTATGGTAGTCATAAAAAGAACAGAGGAGGAGGGTCAAGAGGCGGAAGAGGAAAAGCAGGAAGAAAAAAACATAAAAAATCATGGGTTACAAGATATCAACCAAATTATTTTGGAAAAAGAGGGTTTAAAATACCACCTAAAGCAAAAAAAGAAACAAAAACAATCACTTTAAGAAGTGTAGATATTCTTGCTAAAAAATTAAATAAAACTGAAATTGATCTTTCTGAATTAGGTTATGATAAAGTTCTTTCAACAGGTATTTTAACTCAACCTTTAACAATAAAAGCTAAAAAAATTGTTGAAAAAGCAAAACAAAAAATTGAAAACATAGGTGGAAAGGCGATAGAGAATGTTTAACTTAGTTAAAATTGCATCTTATATACCAACAGTTAAAGACCCTGTACAAAGATTAACTTTTAGGGAAAAGGCCAAATGGTCCTTAGTAATATTAGTTTTGTTTTTTGTTTTGGGTTCAATTACAGTATGGGGTGTTAATCCCGATGCAATTGCAAGGTTTGAATTCTTAGAAATAGTTTTTGGTTCTAGATTCGGTTCAATAATAACATTAGGTATAGGGCCAATAGTAACTTCATCAATAATATTGCAGCTATTAGTAGGAAGCAAAATCATTAATTGGGATTTGTCTAAGGAGGATGATAAGAAGAAATTTAGTGCCACACAAAAAATATTAACAATCGCTTTTTGTTTTATACAAGGTATAGCTTATGTTGTTGCTAATGCAGTACCACCAAGCATTCCAGAATTAGCATCAATTATTATTTTACAACTCACATTTGGCGGAATAATAGTAATGTTTATGGATGAGGTTATTTCAAAATGGGGCTTTGGTTCTGGAGTTTCTTTGTTTATTGCAGCTGGTGTTGCTAAGACAATATTTATCAGAACTTTAAGTCCCCTAGCACAAGGGGGTGGATTTCCTAGTGTAGGAGACCCTCCTACAGGGATAATACCTTTTTTTATCACTAGCTTTTTAGAAGGAACACCAGCCTTAATTAGTTTGCTTCCTTTACTAGGAACTATTTTAGTTTTCTTAATTGTTGTTTTTGTTCAAGATGTAAAAGTTGAAATACCAATGGCATTTTCTTTGCCTTTTGGAAAATTCGCAGCCAGAAGATGGCCATTAAAGTTCTTATACACATCAAATATACCAGTTATTTTAATTGCTGCTGTTTTGGCAAACTTACAGGTTGTAGGAAGACTTCTTTATTCAAGAGGAATAACATTTTTAGGAACGTATACTGAACAAGGAGCTCCAAATCCTGGAGGATTAATGTATTATATATCCACTCCATCAGGCGAAATTGGCATAATGATAGTTACTATAGTTGGTAGTCTTGTTGCTTTAGCCTTTGTAATATTAGCTTTAAGAGTTTGGAAGAAAAATGTATTCAAAATGTGCATTTTAGGAGTAATTATAGGAGTGGTGTTAGGTTATTTCTTAATTACATATTATGCAGTTCCACCAATAACATTTGACAGCATATTGCGTGTTATAATTTACATGAGTATTTACATTATAGGTTCAGCAATATTTTCCATTTTCTGGACTGCCACATCTGGTATGGATGCAAAATCAGTTGCAGAACAATTTAAAACATATTTTATAATGATTCCTGGATTTAGGCATGATCCAAGAATTGTTGAAAGGGTTTTGAGTAGATATATACCAGCGTTAACTGTAATGGGTGGAGCATTTATTGGTTTTCTTGCAGCTTATGCAGACTTAACATCTGCAATTGGAACAGGAACAGGTTTACTTTTAGCTACTATGATTGTTTTTCAATTTTATGAACAAATAACCTCTCAACATAAAGAGGACATGCCGCCTCCAATTAAAAAGTTTTTAGGTGAATAAATGAAAATAGTTTTATTAGGACCACCAGTTTCAGGTACAAGCACATTTTCTGCTATTTTAAGTTCAAAACTTAATTTACCGCACATATCTCCAGGAAACATATTTCAAGAAAACATGCTTAAAAAAACACCACTTGGAATCAAGGCTAAGAAGTTTTATGATAAAGGTTTACTTGTTCCTGATGATATAGCAATAAATTTAATAATAAATAGGTTGAAAGAGCCTGATTGTAAAAAAGGATTTATATTAGAGGGCTTTCCTAGAAGCGTTGAACAAGCTAAAGCACTTGATGAATTTACTAAAATAGACTTTTTCATATATATTGATATTCCAGAATGGCTTGCAATAAAAAGAATTACTTCAAGACGCATATGCAAGAATTGTAAACAATCTTATAATTTAATAACTGTAAAACCTAAAAAAGAAGGAATATGTAATGTTTGTGGAGGAGAACTAATTCAAAGAGAAGATGATAAAAATATAGAAATAATTAAAAAAAGATTCAGGGAGTTTGAAGAAAAAACAAAACCAGTTTTAGAATACTATAAAAAGAAGGGAATGTTTAATTCAACTTTTTGTGACAAGATAGAAATTACTCCTGAAGAAAATGTCGAAGAAATATTGAAAATAATAGGGGGTTGAATAATATGGAAAGAACATTTGTGATGATAAAGTCAGATGCAATTAAGAGAGGATTAGTCGCTGAAATAATAAAAAGAATAGAACAGACAGGTCTAAAAATTGTTGCAATGAAAATGATGAAACCGACAGCAGAATTTGTAAAAAAGCTTTATCCTAGTAGTGAAGAATGGTTTAAATCACTAGGTGAAAAAACAAAAAAATCATATTCGGAGCAAGGATTTGACATAAAAGAAACCTTTAAAACTATAAATTCCCTAGAAATAGGAAAAATTGTAAAAGGATGGTTAATAAAATATATAGCTTCAGGTCCTTCAATAGGTATAGTTGTTGAGGGAAATAGAGCAATCAGCATCATAAGAAAACTGTGCGGGTACACTTACCCAGATGAAGCATTAGCAGGAACAATAAGAGGCGATTTAGGTACAGATTCTTCTTATGCTGCAAATTCAACATTTAGAGCAGTCCAGAATTTAGTTCACGCTTCAGGAGATAAAAAAGAGGTTGAAAATGAAATAAACTTATGGTTTGAGGAAGAAGAAATAATAAATTATCATGGTGAGGAAAAATGACATTATTAGGTTGGCCAGCAGGCATAGAAGAAATGCTAATAGCAGCTTTAATTGTATTTTTTATAACTATAGTTTACAGATTTTTGATAAATCAAAACGAGTTAAGGGAATTAAAAGAAAAACAAAAAGAAAAACAAGAAAAAATTAAAGAATTACAAAAAACAAACCCAGAAGAAGCAAAAAGAGTGATGAATGAAATGTTAGCACTATCCAACAAACAGCTTAGAATGAGTATGAAACCAATGTTTGTAAGTTTAATAATATTTATTTTAATAGTTTTGCCAATAGTGCCCAATTTATTTCCTGGAATTGTTGTTTACTTACCATTTTCACTTCCTTATTTTGGAAATGATTTTGGTTGGTTGGCTTGGTATATACTAGTTTCAATTCCATTAAATACAATATTTAGAAAAATTTTAGGTGTTCAAGTATGACAATTTCTAGATCCAAAAAAAGACACAAGGTTAAAACACCTGGAGGAAGAAATGTCACACATTATAAGAAGAAGAGACCAAGTTACGCTAGATGTAAAAATTGTGGTGCAAAACTAAACAGACCCAAATTAAGTGTCAAACAACTTAAAAAATTACCAAAAACTAAAAAAAGACCAGAAAGGCCATTTCCAGAATTATGTTCAGGATGCATGAGAAAATATTTTAAGAATAAAGTGAGATAGATGTTGGATATTGGTAGAATTTGTTTAAAGATAGCAGGAAGAGAAGCAGGATGTTATTGTGTTATTATAGATAAGGTTGATGATAACTTTGTTTTAATAACTGGACCTAAATCAATAACAAGAGTTAAGAGAAGAAAATGCAACATTGATCATATAGAACCAACAGAGCACAAATTTGACGTTTCCCCCAAAGCCGATGACGCTTCTATTGAAAATTTATGGAAAAATTCTGGCTTAATTGAAAAACTAGAAATAAAGGTTCCTATAAAAAGAGAATTTAAGAAGGAACCCGCTGAAACAAAAAAGCAACAATAAGCATCATGAATATTGCTACAATCAACCATATTATTAAATAATTTAAAGCTCTCATTCTCATCATTTTACAATATATTTCTTTTTGATGTCTTCCATTGTTTTGTCAAATGCTTTTTGTAAATCCACACCATATCTTATCGATAAGGTTAACAAAGAAAGTAATATGTCTCCCATTTCTTTTTCTAAATCAACTTTACAATTTTTTTTACCATGTTCCATTTTTCTTATGGCTTCTGCCATCTCACCACATTCTTCAAGGAAAGACGCTAATTCTGAAACCTTATTCATTTTATTTTGGCTCCTGCTCCAAGCATCAACAACCCAATTTTGAGCATCTCTTATATCCATAAATATCACCTTTTTTATAATTAGAATTTATAGTCTTCAAAATATATTGTTATAATACAGTTCTTCTTCCCAAACTTCAGCTTTAACTTCTTTTATTCCTAATCTTTTCAGTTCTGTATCTGCCTTTTCTTTAGTGGTGTCTTTAAACAAGACTATTGTTCCATTATGTCCAAATTTTTCCCATCCAGAATTTTTTAATTTTTCAATTATTTCTACTAGCCTTTTGTTAGAATTTTTCCAATCATATTCATTTATCAAAATTTCCATCATACCTTCTATTAAAAGTTGAATTAAAATAAAAATCAACTACCACTTAAGGTTGTAAAAGGTTTATTTTAAGTGCATAAAAATCAAAATAATTCTATCCATGGGTTGGTTAACAAAAAAACACGAAGCTTCATTGACACCTTTTGGTTGTTATCCTGGTGCAAGATCTTTAGAAGAACATATAAGAAATGGTATAATGGTTTTAGATAAACCTTCAGGACCTACATCTCATCAAGTTGATAGGTGGATTAAGGATATATTAAATGTTAAAAAAGCAAGTCATGGAGGAACCTTAGATCCAAGAGCTTCAGGAGTTTTAGTAATAGCATTAGAAAATGCAACAAAATTAATGCCAGTTCTTTTATCATCTAAAAAAGAATACGTGGGAATAATCCATCTTCATGAAGAAGTTGAAAAGAAAAAAATCAAAAAAACATTTAAAGAGTTTATTGGAAAAGTTAAGCAATTACCACCTAAGAAATCTGCTGTTGCTAGAAAAGAAAGAGAAAGAGAGGTTTATTACTTAGAATTATTGGAGTTAAAAGGAAGGAATATTTTGTTTAAAGTCGGGTGTGAATCTGGTTTTTATGTTAGAAGATTGGCAGATGATTTAGGAAAAAGATTAGGAACACGAGCTCACTTACAAGAGTTAAGAAGAACAAAAAGCGGTAACTTTTCTGAAGACTCTGTAATAACTTTACAAGACTTAGTAGACGCAAAAAAAGAAAACAGACTAAAAGAAGTTATACTACCTATGGAAATGACTGTTGAAAACATAGGAAAAATAATAGTTTCAGACAATACTATAGCTAATATCTGTAATGGCGCACCCTTGGCTGTTGGTGGAATTATTAGATTAGAAAACAATATAGAAAAAAATCAAATAGTTGCTTTATTTTCTTTAAAAGGTGAGTTAATAGCCATTGGAAAGAGTCTGATGGGATCAGAAACTATGTTAAATAAAAAAAGAGGTTTAGCAATAAAAACTGATAGAGTTTTAATGAAAAAAGGAACCTATCCAAAATAACTTTTAAAAATTTATAAATGAGAAAAACAATCTTTTAAGAAGTATTACTATAACTAGAGGGTGAAAATGGGTAATATACTTATTGAAGATTTGCATGCTCTTCCTGTTTCTGAACAAAAAGTAGAAGTAGTTGAAAGAAAAGGTATTGGTCACCCTGATACAATTTGTGATTCTTTGATGAATGATGTTTCTGTAAAACTTTCAAAATATTATTTAGATAAATTCGGAATAATATTGCATCATAATATTGATAAGGCCCTTTTGGTTGCAGGAGAGGCAGATCAAAAATTTGGAGGAGGAAAACTAAAAACACCAATGCTTTTAGTTTTTGGAGATAGAGCTACTTATGAATTTGAGGAACAAATAATTCCTGTTACTGAAATTGCTGTTGATACTGCAAAAAAATGGTTTGAAAAAAATCTTAGATTTGTTAATTCTGAAAAAGATGTAAGTTATCAAGTTGAATTAAAAAGAGGTTCTGCTGCTTTGAGAGATATATTTTTTAGGAAAGGCGAACTTTTAGGAGCAAATGATACATCAGCAGCAGTTGGTTACGCGCCTTTAACAGAAACTGAAAAGTTAGTTCTTATTACAGAAAAATTCCTAAATGACAAAGAATTTAAGAAAAGATTTCCAGAATCAGGAGAAGACATTAAAATAATGGCTCTGAGAGATAATAAAGAAATACACTTAACAGTTGCAATGCCTCTAGTTGACAGATTTATTGAAAGCGAAAGTGATTATTTTAGAAAAAAAGAGGTATTAATTGAAGAAATTAAAAATTTTGTTGCCAATAAAACTAACCTTAAATCTCTTATCTTTTTAAATACTTTGGACACTAAGGGTAGAGGAATAGATGGTTGTTATTTAACAGTTACTGGAACTTGTGCAGAGGATGCTGACTGTGGACAGGTTGGAAGAGGAAATAGAGTTAATGGTTTAATACCTTTAAATAGACCAGTTAGCAATGAAGCAGCTGCCGGTAAAAATCCAGTTAGTCATGTTGGAAAGGTTTACAACCTTCTAACTCATAAGATTGCTAATGAAATTTATGAAAACATTAGTGGTATAAAAGAGATTTATGTTTGGCTTTTAAGTCAGATTGGAACGTCCATTGATAAACCAAAAATCACTGCTGCACAACTTATAATGAATTCTGGTTCTGTTGACGATGTAAGAGAAGAGATTAATGAGGTTATAAGAAAAGAATTATCAAACATAAAACAATTCTGTTTAGATTTGGCACATGGAAAATATGAAATCTGTTAATTTATTGATAATATGGGTCTAGGATCAAAACTATTAGTTTTAATTTTGATGTTTTTTACACTTATTATAGGCTTTCTTGTAACCTTTTCTTTATTATCAGACAAAATAACACCCTCTGATTTATTTACTAAGATTGAAAAAATTGAAATATCTACAGATTTGTACATGTTATTTGCAATTGTCTTAATATTAGGATTTTTGATTTTTGGAATTCTTTTGTCATTAAAGCAACATTTATTTAAACCCACGTAATTTTGTAGTGCGTTTTAGGTTAAGTATTTAAAATTTGACTTCTATTTTTACCTTATGGAAGAAAAAATTGAATTAAATGTGTTCTTAAATAAGTTGGTATCTTCTATTACCAAAAAATTTGAAAAATTTGAGAGTGATTTAAAAAGTTTAAAGACAGATATTGAGAAAATTAAGAAATCTGCTGAGAAAGATACTTTAAAAGACTTTGAAGATAAATTAAGACAATTAGAAATTTCAATAAATTCTTTGAAAAACAAGAGTCAGATAGACAAGTCCATATTAAAATTAATTGAAAGCGAAGAACAGGAAAGAAAGATCGAAGAAAAAGCAAAAAGTGGATCATATGGAAGAAGACTTTGAGTCCCTTATTAGATCACAATTAAGATCATTAAAAAATCAAATGACAATAATAAAAGACTACCTTGATAAATATGAGGAAAGAAACATCAAACTTAGAACAGTTATAACTAATGAGCTTATAAGTGCTTTAATAAAGAGATTTGAAATGAATGAAGAAATAATACAAGGATTAAATGAAAAAATCGAGTCTCTTAACTTTAAGTTGCATGAGAATTTATCTAGATCTATTAAAGATCTAAGAAATGAAATAAGTGAAGCCGAATTATCTAAAGCTGTTTCAAAAATATTTGATGAAAAACAAATAAAAGTTAGTTCAAAAGCTTTAGAAGAGCTAAAGAAACTTTAGTTCTTCTCTTTTCATAATCCTCTCTATTATAAACATATTCGACTTCTTCTTCCTCTACTTTGGGTTTTATTTTACGAATAAAAATTAATACAGCTATTAAAATAGCTACAACTATTAGAATAATTAAAATAAACGTCATATCAAAACCAGCAGCAGCTGTCACCTTAACAATATATTCATCAGAAACTGCCCATTCATTATCAGTGTCATTTGCATAAATTTTCCAACCAACAACAGAACCAATGCTTGAATTTAAAATTTTTATAACATCGATCCACCCACTTTCGTCTGTTAAAGGAACCCAAGAATCATTTTCCCATGTACCTGAAATATTTGAAGAGAAAATATAACCAGATAATCCATCATCATCAGACCATTCTAGTGAAAACATTGCTACTGATCCTGCAACCGTTGTGTTAATATTACTTGTAGAATATGATGGAGGTTCATTTTGAACAGGTGAAGTTATTAACACATCAACATCTTTAGTAACACTTATATCTTCTCCATCATGAGTATTACCATTTACGTTTATTGTTATACCATAAGTTTTTGCTTCTGCGTCAGAAGGAATATTAAAATCTATTTTTACCTCTTCTGTATCACCACTATAGATGTATGAGGGTTGAGTTATGGTATACCAATCTGAAGAAATTCCTATTAACTCTATTGTTATATTAAAAATATTTCTTAGCATGTTATTTACTAAATTAAAACTAGCTTCTCTTGTTTCTCCAGTTTCTATTGATGGAAAGATTGTATTTGTTATTCTAAGTTCCCCCTCTGTTATTCCATCATCTTCTGGAGGACCTGCTGAAACAGTTATTATTCTTGACCAACTTTGATTTGTATAATTTGCTGAACCCGTTGTATTACAAGTAAAATTATAAGTCCCAATACTCAATAAAAAATTATCCAATCTTGCTGTAGTAGTTATATTTTCTATTAATTCATCATCTTTGTAGAAACCAAAATCAGAAGCTGGGATTTCTTGTGAATTGACAGAACGACATTCAGCAGTTATTTGAGTACCCTCTTGAATGTTTAAAGATGGTGATATTTCCATGATTAGTGGAGTCATCTTCAATATTTCATATTCCATAAATCCTGTTGTGCTTTTGTCATCAGTATCATCTTTTGCATGCCATCTATAATTAAATTTTCCAGCTCCTAAGTCTGATATAATTATCCAAAAGGACCCAGATGAATTTTGAACAGAAAGATTTGAAGTTGCATAATAACTTTTCATTTCTCCTGTATGATTTGATTCAAACCAGACATCAACTAAAGTTGCATCTATGCAAGTTACTTCAAATCTGTATTCGATACGAGGAATATAACCAACAATACTATGTGGAATTGAAGTTATACTTGAAAATAAAGGTGGACCACTATCAAAATAATAAGTTACTGATGATGAAGTATAGTTTTCATCACCATTCCAAGAAGCTGTTAATGAAAATACCCCAAGTTCTGTTAAATTGGTTGAGTTAGTTATTTGAGAAGTGCTGTTTTGCACAGTTGCCCAGTTTGGGTAATTTGATTCCAGTTTAACATTTTTATTAGGTATGTTTAAAGTAACAATGAAATTTGTTATATCATAAAGATCATAACTTTTATCTCCTTCTGTTCCATCTAAACTTAATATTATATCAACTGATGAATTTATTGCAACACTATAAGTATTAGAAAAAACCATAATATGACTTGTATTGTCAACTATCCACCTATAAGAATAGCTTCCAACATCCAAGTCTGTTAAATTATAATAAAATGTATCAGCCGAATCATTATTTGCTGTGTCATTATTTACTGAATTCCATTCAAAAGTAACACTAGAGACACTAGGTATATCATCACATTTTATTTGAAAACCGTAATTTCTCTCAGGAGCATATTGAGAGCCTGAAGGAACAGAGGTACTCAACTCAGTAGCTTCTACAATAGTTGGAAACAGTAAAAACAAAAAAACTAATCCTAACAGATATTTTTTCATATATTATATATGTCTATATAAGAAATTATTTTGTTTTATAAATTAGAAAAATTAATTAAAATAAGGTGAAAAAATGGTAGCACGAAGAAGAAAAACACGAAGAAAAACTAGAAGAAAAACAAAGAAAAAAGCTTTTGGTGGTTACAGGATACATCCAGATGAGCATTTAGAAAAAATTGTTGGTAAAAAACCAGTAACACCATCTGAAATGACCAAGAGAATATGGTCACATATTAGAAGAAAAAAACTTGGAAAGAAAAAATAATATAATTTTCATAACTAATTTAGCAATTTCTTTAAGATTTAAAAATATCTATTTCTTAATTTAATTATGCCGTCGTGGCAGAACCAGGTTAATGCGCCAGAATCGTCCCAAGTTTTGATTTGAGATGATAGCGTTACTTGAGGCAGATGAATATATGGCTTGACTCTGAAAAGCGGCGTAATGAAGAGTGATAGGCAAAATGATGTTAGAAATCTGGTGCCCGAAAGGGCTTGCAGGTTCAAATCCTGCCGACGGCGCTCTTTTTTATCTAATCAAATAAATAGAATTTATATGGTAATGGTAGCTCAAGTCATGCCTGTTTCAGCAGATTTGATTGTTGGAATTGTTATACAAATTATATTCAGCACTATAACAGCTTGGTTAAGTGCACAACTTGTGGCCAGCGGTTCAACATTACAAGATGCACTTATATTTGCCATAGTAACATTTGCAGCTGTTTTTTTTATAAGTTCTGTTTCAGGTTCAATACCAACATTTCCTTTTATCAACACTATAATTCTAGTTCAGGCAATAGTAAAAACTGTGGTTGCTATGAAGCTTTTTAATACAGATTTTCGTGGAGGTTTCTGTATTGCAGGTGTTCAAATACTTTTTGCGGCTATAATTTCGTTGCCTTTTAGTTATTAAATGATAAAATGTTAAAGATAGTAGAATCAAAATCAAATATAGAGATTCTACTAGAGTGGATAGTTTTGTCATTATCAGTTATTTTTATTATCAGTGGTTTTGGGGGTTTAATAATGATTATAACAGCACATGGTTATTCAGATGAATTGTTAAATTATGCGTATACCTTTGTTTATTCTTATATGTTCATTTTAGGAATCTTTTTAATGATTTTTCGTAAGAAGATATTAGTAAAAAAATGATTCATAAAATTCAACAATAAAGTTAACATTTATAAACATTAATATTTATAATGAAAAAAGTGGTGTTATGGGAGTGAGAAGACCCAAAAATTTGGGGAAAACCAAAGAAACTGAAGAAGAAAAGCTTAAAAAGAAAAAGGCCCTTAAGAAAAAGAAGGTTTTAGAGGGAATTAGAGGTATTGTTAGGATTGGCGAAGTTGATGTAGAGGGAGATAAAAAAATAATAAACGCTCTATTAAAGGTTAGAGGTGTAGGAAAATCCTTATCAAAGGCGTTTGCAATTGCTGCTGGTTTAGATCCTCAGGTATTAATAGGAAGTTTAAATGATGAACAGATAAAAAAATTAGAAGATGTTATGAGAAATCCTGGAAATTATAATATTCCTTCTCATATGTTTAATAGGAGATCCGATCCTCAAACAGGAGAAAACAAACATTTAATAGGTTCTGAATTAAGATTTGCTATTAAATCAGATGTTGATTTATTGAGAAAGACTAGGAGTTACAAGGGAATAAGGCACGAGTTGGGCTTGCCTGTAAGAGGACAAAGAACAAGATCTAGTTTTAGAAAGGGTGCTATTGTTGGTGTTATAAAGAAAAAGGCTGAAAGATCAAAAGCTAGAAAAGAAATAGCAGCAAAGTGATTACATGAGAAGACAAAAAAGAAAATTTGAGAGGCCACAAAGACCTTGGGATAAGGTAAGAATAGAAGAAGAAAGAAAACTGATACAAAATTACGGTCTAAGAAGAAAAAAAGAAATTTGGAGATATGAATCTATTCTAAGAAATTACAGAAGATTAGCAAGAGAGCTTGCAGCTAGGAGAGATAAGGAAAGAGAAAAAATATTGTTAGATAAGCTTTTTAGAATGGGTCTAATAAATAAAGATGCAAACTTGGATGATGTTTTAGCTTTAACAGTAGAAAATATTTTGGAGAGGAGATTACAAACCTTAGTTTTTAAAAAAGGTTTAGCACAAACTGCCAAACAAGCAAGACAATGCATTGTTCATGGTCATATATCTTTTGATGGAAGAAAGGTAATATGGCCGAGCATGTTGATTCCTTTGGGTGGAGAAAAGAAAATAAGCTTTTACGGAAAAAGCAAAGTAAAAAAGGTGGAGTAATTGAAAAAAGAACAATTGAAATGGGGAATAGCTCATATTTTTAGTTCTTCGAATAATACAATAACTCATATTACTGATATTACAGGTTCTGAAACAATAGCTAGAATTTCAGCAGGAATGATGACAGACAAAGATAGGGAAGGCGGTTCTCCTTATCCAGCTCTGTTAGCTGCAACAAAGGCTGCTGAAATTGCTATAGAAAAAGGAATAAGAGCAGTTCATATAAGAGTGAGAGCTCCAGGTGGAATAAGATCAAAAAATCCAGGAGCAGGTGCCCAACCAGCCATTAGAGCATTAGCAAGGGCTGGTCTAAGAATAGGAAGAATAGAAGACGTAACACCAATTGGGCATGGGAAAATGAGACCCAAAGGCGGTAGAAGGGGAAGAAGAATATAAACCGAAAAATTAATAAAAGTCTATAACTAGTCTTTAGTATGGTGTTTTTTTGAAAATCAAAATATTAGAAAAATTTGATAATGAAATAAAATTTTTGTTAGAAGATTCTAAACCCCAATTTGCAAATGCCTTAAGAAGGATAATGATGACTGAAATTCCTGTTCTAGCTATAGAGTATGTTGATTTTTCTATAAACGATTCTGTTCTTTACAATGAGATAATAGCTCACAGATTAGGATTAATACCTTTAGTTTTTAATCCAAAAGATTTTCATTTTAGAGATAAACATGAAGATGGAAAAACTTGTTCTATGTGCGAGGTTGTTTTTGCAATAAATAAAAAAGGCCCTGGAATGATTTATTCTAAAGATATGAAGTCAAGCAATCCAGATGTAAAACCTTTATATGATAATATTCCAATTGTAGAACTTTTTGATGATCAAAAGTTAAAATTAGAAGCTTCTGCTTCTTTAGGTTTAGGATTAAAACACGCTAGATATCAAGCATCAAATAGCTTTTATAGATATTATCCTGTTATTAAAACTAATGGAAAGGTAAATAATGTTGATGAAGTCATTAAATCTTGTCCTAAAAAAGCCCTAAAATTTGAAAACAATAAATTTTCTGTTAACTTAGATTGTGATTTATGTAAAGAATGTATAAAAGTTGCTAGACCAGAAGAGGTTTTAGAAATAATTGGAGATGACACAAAGTTTATATTTAATGTTGAATCAATTTCTGGACTAAAACCAGAAGATGTTGTTTTACAAGCTATTGACACACTTAAAAAGAAGCTCAAAGAGTTTGGAAAGGAATTAAAGAAGATTAAATAACATTTATAAACTTACATTCTATATTTTTTAATCACGCGGGGGTAGCCAAGTCTGGTCAAAATGTTCGTATGGCGAACATGATCATAGGCGCAGGACGAACTGCTGTGCGATACTTAAGATCAGACGCTTAAGTTTTGATGCAAGTTAAACTTGCTATGATAAGAAATCCTGTCTCTTAGTGAGTTCGTCGGTTCAAATCCGGCCCCCCGCACTTAAATTTAAATAAATAAATAATAAAGTGATTTTATGCCTAAAAGAACAGGACCAACAAATCCAATATTAAAGAAATTGATAGCAGATATTAGAAACAAAGGCCATAAAGAGAAAATACCTTTTTTAATAGAAATAGCAAAAAAACTAGAAAAATCAAGAAGAAAAAGACCTGAGGCCAATTTATCAAAATTAAATAGAGTTTGCAAACAAAATGAAACTGTAATAGTTCCAGGAAAAGTCTTATCATCAGGAACTTTAAAAAAACCATTAACAGTTGCAGCTGCAAACTTTTCTATGACTGCAGTAGAAAAAATACAAAAAGCAGGAGGAAAAGCTATATCAATTAGAGAATTAATAGAAAATAATCCAAAAGGAACAAACGTAAGGATAGTGATATAATGATAATCGATGCTAATGGTGCAATACTAGGAAGATTGTCAACAAAAATTGCAAAAGAATTGTTAAAAGGAGAAAATATAATTGTTATAAATTCAGAAAAAGTTGTTGTTAGTGGTAATCCTAAAGCAGTTTTTAAGAGGTTTCATGAAAAAAGAAAAAGAGGAGACCCACATAAAGGACCTTTTTACTCAAAATATCCTGATAAAATTTTAAAAAGAACCATTAGAGGAATGCTTCCCTATAAAAAAGAAAAAGGAAGAAAAGCTTTTAAGAAATTAAAAATTTTTATTGGAAATCCTGATAATTTGGAAGGCAAAAAGATAAGCAAGACTTCAGATGATTTAAATTGTAAATTTGTTACCCTAGAACAAATTTGTAAAGGGCTAGGTGCTAAAATTGGCTAAGAAAAAATCATTGATTCAAAAAACAGGAAAAAGAAAAAGAGCTGTTGCTAGAACAACTGCAAAAGCAGGCAAAGGAATAATACTGATAAATAAAAAACCTTTAGAGATCTTTGAACCAAAAATGTTAAGATTGTTTATCAGAGAGCCTATATTATTGGCTGGTGATATTGCAAAAAATCTTGATATAAAAGTTAGTGTAAAAGGTGGCGGAATTTTTGGTCAGGCTTCAGCTGCTAGACAAGCTATAGCAAAAACTTTAGTTGAATATGACAAGAGTTTAAAGGAAAAGTTCTTAAATTACGATAGAACATTATTAGTAGCTGATGCAAGAAGGACAGAACCACACAAACCTTCCAGAAGTAGAAAGGGAACAAGAAGACATAAGCAAAGGAGTAAGAGGTGAAATCATGATTATACCAATAAGGTGTCCAAGTTGTGGAAAACCCGTGGCACAATTTTGGGAAGAATTCAATAAAAGAATTCAAGCTGGAGAAGACCCCAAAAAAGTTCTAGATGATTTGGGATTAAAGAAATATTGTTGTAGATCTTTGTTTTTAACTCATGAAGACACATACAAGCAAGTGGCAAAGTACAAGAGATAAAAGTATTAAAAAGTATTCAAATAATTTCTTTCTAGGGCTCGTCGTTTAGTTTGGTCTAGGATTTAAGCTTGGGGTGCTTAAGACGGGAGTTCAAATCTCCCCGAGCCCACTTTTTTAAGCAAAAAAATAATTATTTAATATGAAAAAAGGTATTTCTTCAATTATTGTAGTAATTTTAATTCTTTTGATAACCATTTCTTTAGTTGTTCTTTCATATCAATGGCTTTTAAAATATACACCACGCGTTCAAGAAGAGCTGGAGCAACATACAGAAAGCAAGGAAGGTTGTCTTAAAATTGAGAATATTGATATATTCAGTAGAAATGTAGTAATAAGAAATTGTGGTGATACTGAACTTAGTAATTTTATTATTTATATTGACGAAGAACCAGTTGCTCGTCATTCTCTAATTTTAGATGCTGGGAACGTTGTACAAATTGGTTTTTCAAAAGACCTATCTAAAGGAGAGCACGATATTCAAGTTTCTTCAGATTATGCAAAAGCACCTAAAATAATTTTTTATACACCTATTCCTACAATAATGTGTACTTACCCAGCTTTTGGTGATTGGAATATTTATGAGGATATAATCTGTTCCAATCAACTGATAATAATCAATGGCGATATAAGAATATACAGTGGAGGAAGTCTTACATTCTATAATGTTACCTTGAAAATGAACAATACCAATAATTTGGAGTATGGAATAGAAGTTCTATCCGGAGGAAAAATGTTTATTTACGATAATGATAATAGCAAAGATACAAATAAGGATGCTTCTAATATAACTACTGGACCTTATGATGAAACTACTCGTTTCTTTTTTCAAGTAAGAGGTGGGTCACAGTTTGAAATGAAAAATTCATATCTAAGTCAATGTGGATATTGGGGAGCCGGTACTACTTTTGCAGGCTTATGTGTATATGCTGATAATTCTGTTATTGAAAATAATATTCTTGATAATAATTATAGAGCAATACAAATACGTGATGCAAACAATTGTACAGTGTCAAAGAACACAGTAAAAAATAGTGATGAATATGGAATTTTGATAGTTAATTATCCTGAAGACAGTCAAAACAACATAGTTTCTGATAATATTTTGATAGATAATGTTCATAACATCCATATTTGTAATGGTGCAAACAACAATACAATAACTGGGAATATTATTAGTGGAGGAACTTATGGTATATATTTACATTATGGTTCTGGTGGACCTTCTTTATACGGTAAATATATTGATAATAGCATAGACTCTGCTACTTATGGCATATACATTTCAGAGAATTCAAGTTATAATTTGTTTGCAAACTCTTCTATTACAAATTCTGGTTTATATGATTATTATTTGACGGATGCGACCTCAACAAACAATTTTACAAATATGAACTTTATAAATTCCCAAACAATTCATTTTTATGATACAATTTCTTGGTTCAACTACAACAACAGAACAGACATAGAGCTCTGGCTTAGAACAAATGTCTCTTCAGAAGCAACAATAACAAGAGAGCTTACTAATTGGGATCAAGATTCATTACAATGGAATGACACATCTGATACATCAACAATAACAACAACCTATAACATAACAGGATTAACACCAAATACACTTTATTATATATACAATAATTCTATTCTTGCGTATACTTTATCAACAGATTCTAGTGGTGATTTAGGGAGTTTTACAATTTATTTACCTCAAGATGAAGGGCATGAGATAAAAGTTGAAAAATCAACTGATTTTGTCCTTTGGGTTAAATTTGATGAAGGTGAGGGGACAGTTGCTTATGATTCTTCAGGGTATGGAAACGATGGAAACTTATATGGAGATACTAGTTGGATTACTGATTGTATAAGTGGAAATTGTTTAGGTTTCGAAGGAGATGGTGGTGATTATGTAGATTGTGGAGGAGATTCAAGTTTAAATTTCACAGGTCCAATTACAATTAGTGTATGGGTCAAACCTGGAAATAATACAGGAAAACAATGGGCTAGGTTTGTTACTGTTCCAAATACTTTTGCCATGCCATATGTTTTGGGATTAGGTGGAGAAACAACCAGAGTTCAGTTTGGTTATAATTTTACTGGAGAAAATTATAGAAACAGAACAAGTCTCGCATTACTAACTGAAGGGAATTGGCACCACGTTGTTGGAGTTGGGTATGGCAATGGAGCAATCAAAATTTATGTTGATGGAGTTGAAAGTCCTTTAACAACTGTAGAAGAAATAAATTATACTTCAGGAACAAATTTATACATAGGTAATAGACAAGACAATCATGCTCAGACACGCTTTAATGGAACTATAGATGAAGTAAAAATTTGGAACAGAGCTCTGACTGAAGAAGAAATAATTGAAGAATATGAAAAATATACACCCTTTGACAGTGTTCTTTGGTTTAAATTTGATGAAGGTTCTGGAACAACTGCTTATGATTCTTCAGGATATGGAAACGATGGAACTTTATATAATGGATCAGAAGTTTGTAGTAATGGTTATTGTCCTACTTGGACAAGCGATTGTATATTTGGAAACTGTTTAGAATTTGATGGTTTGGCTGATTATGTTGAGGCTACTACAACAGGTATGGATAACACTAGTAAAGGTACTGTAATGGCTTGGGTAAAAGTTGCTGGTCCTGGCGACCTTCCTGGTAACCAAGAAAATATATTTTCTCATAGAGTTGGTTCAACTGATACTAGAATTTATTTGGTAAAGAGTGATGGAAGTAGCATGAATTTTGTTATAGGAATTGGAAATGATGCTTATATTGATACTGGTTCTGATTTTGTTTTAGATGGATGGGCTCATATCGTCTTGGTGTGGGATAATGGTAATTATTATGCTTATATGAATGGTTCAGAAGTTGATAGTGGAACTTATCCTTATTTTGATGATTTAAATCCTACTGTTTATGTTGGAACATTTAGAAGTACTGACTTAAAATATAGCTTTAATGGAACTATAGACGAATTAAAAATTTGGAACAGAGCTCTGACTGAAGAAGAAATAATTGAAGAATATCAAAAATATACACCCTTTAATGGTGTTCTTTTCTTTAATTTTAATGAAGCCCGAGGAACAGATGTTTTTGATTCTTCTATGTTTAATAATGATGGGACTTTCTATGGTGAAACCTTTGCTGATGGAACACTGTATAATAGAACTACTATTTGTTCAAATCCTCCAAGTGCTGCTTGTCCTGAATGGGTTGATGGTGTATTTGGAAAAGCTCTAAAGTTTGATGGTACCTATGATCACGTGACTATACCTCTATTATCAAGTCTAAATATTACAGGAAATGAGACTACTGTAGCAGCTTGGGTAAATCCATATGGAAAAAACAGAGGTGGTACAGGTCAACAGTGGCAACATCTAGTTGATAATCACCCATCATACTTTATAGATATTTTAGAGGATAGGAACTTTACTTTTAGAATTGAGACTGATTCAGGAACAGAATATGCTGATGGAATAACTCAAGCAGTTCTTGGAAGTTGGTATTATGTTACTGGAGTTTACAATGGAACCCATGTTTTACTTTATCTTAATGGTACTCTAGATGCTATTGAAACCCATAGCGGAGATCTGGTTGCTACTGACAATACCAACTTACTCTTAGGAAAATATCAAAATGATTGGAGTTATGATTTCTATGGAATTGTGGATGAAGTTAGAATTTGGAACAGGTCTTTAAATGAAACAGAAATTCAGTATGAAATGAACAGTCAATTTCCTGTTTCAAGACCAGTAGCATCTTGGAGTTTTGAAGAAAATTCTGGAACAATTGCTAATGATACTCATATTTGGGTTAATGGTACATTTGGTTCTGCTTTAAGTTTTGATGGTAGTATAGATGATTATGTTGAAGTACCTGATTATGATGATAGTTTAGATGTTTCAAATCTTACTATATCAACATGGCTTAAATTTGCTGATGATTATGGTTCGAGACTTCATGTAGTTTTAAGAAAGCGTCAAGGAAATACAGGTTACTTAATATATATTAGCACCAGTGGTAGAATTACTCTGGATTATTATAATGGTTCAGATGGTTGTTATCCACAGAGTAATTCTTTAACATGGGGTAAAAATGTTTGGTATTTTGTTACAGTTACTCACGATGAAATTACAGGAGAAACAAGGTTCTATAGAGATGGTAATCCTGTAGGAACAGGAGCAGTAATAGAAGAAGATTGTAAGCTCATTGCACCGAATAATGAAGTTTTTAGAATAGCTTATAGTGGTACTATGCCGTGGAATGGTGCTGTTGATGTACTAAAAATTTGGGATAGGGTGTTATCTCAAGTAGAAATTCAAGAAGAAATGAACAAAGAATGATTTATTTCGTTAATAAAACAACTCTACTATCTTTTTTCTCATCTGTAATTTTATAATCTATAGAATTTTCAATTTTTTCAGCAAATTCTTTTATTTCTTGATGAGAGGCCATGTCTTCATATTTAATTCTATTTTGCAATCTTGAAAAACCAACAGCCATCCCGGCCTTTACCTCAATAAAATCAGGTAAAGCCCTTTCAATTAACCCTGCATATTTTTCAGGCTCAAACATATTCAAGTTCTTAACCATTGTTAGTCTAATAACTCCTCTTGTTTTTAAACTTGGGAACAGTTCTAAAGTTTTGTTCAATCTTTCCCATGCATCAGGAATCAAAGGTTTTTGAGTTTTTTCCATCATTTCTTTGCTATTGCTACATAAAGAAACATATAATTGAGTTGGTAAGACTTCTAATGATTCTAATCTTTCAGGAAATGTTCCATTAGTAACAAGAAATGTTTTCATATTTTTTCTATGGAAAACTTTTATTAATTGTGACAATTTTTCATAAAATGTTGGTTCACCTGCTAAAGAGATAGCAACATGAGAAGGATTCATTGCTTCTTTTAAATGTTTTTCAGAATGAGAAACCCCACCCAAGCCAGTTAGCAATTCTCTTTGAGCTTTTATTGATTTTTCAATAATTTCTTCGGGTTCATCCATTTCAGCTACCCATTTTGGATAAGTAATTGATGTATCTCTCCAGCAGAAAGCGCATCTTAGTGTGCAAAAAGGAAGAGAAGGAGTCATTTGCAAGCATCCATGAGATTTTATTCCAATATCTGAATAAAATTTCTGTTTATAGCAAAATTCTTTTTCACCAGTTTTAATAGATTTTCTAGTCCAAAGACAAAGTTTTACAGCACTATGTCTATTTTTACCAATAATTTTATAACCTGCTTTTTGTAATCTTTTCAAAATTTTTTCATTTAGCACGTTTATAATTTTAAGTAAGAAGATTTAAATTATACTATGAGAAAGGGGCTTTTTCCAATTATTGCTGTTATTCTGGTTTTATTAATGGCTATTTTTATAACTGTTTTTGCAATTATTTGGTTGCCCAAACTTGCTTTTGAGCCCTATCCTGAAGAAGCTTTTAACAAATCTTATATGAGATCAAGGGCATGCCTAAGTATAGATAATATTGATGGCATGGTTGGTTTTTTAACACTAAAAAATTGCGGGAAAGTACCTTTATCTGATTTCAGCTTCTTTATTGATGGAAATTATATAAGTGACCTAGGTCTTGAAAAACTAGAACCTTTACAATCTGTTAGTTTTCATGAGATACCGTTTGGTGGTGGCGAGCATGATATATATATTACAGCAGATTATGCAGAAACAGAACCTTATAGAATTGTTATTCCATTTTGGGAATGTATAGGAGGCGAGCCACCTTCAACAGGAGACTGGGTTATAGCTGATAATGAAGACATTTACTGTGAATGTTCTTATGGTTCTATTTTGCCCGTGCCCATCAATCTTTTTGTTCAAGATAATGCTAAGTTGACTTTGTACAGATGTATTTTGGAACTTGGTGTTGATCCCACTGATTCTGAATCATATATGTTTATTGAAGATAATGGGTTTCTGAATCTTACGAAATCGACTGTAATAGAATCTACAGATGGTTATAATTATGGTGAACTACGATATGGGGGAAGTTCCACTGTGTACATTCTTGATTCTTTCACTAATGATTATGGTACTTTTATGAGTAACGAAACAAAGATTACTGCAATAAATTCTGATTTAGGAAATTTTCGAATAGTTTCTGATATTCCTCATAATCTTTCAATATCAGGTTTGTATACAAACCGAATATGGGGTACAGATTCGTATTGGGATGTGTTAAATCCG
Organism: uncultured archaeon; assembly: GCA_964348065.1. Classification (GTDB taxonomy): domain Archaea; phylum Aenigmatarchaeota; class Aenigmatarchaeia; order Aenigmatarchaeales; family Aenigmatarchaeaceae; genus CS1-C013. The sequence continues at coordinate 11,059 of CAYGBE010000241.1, read as the reverse complement.
CCTCCGTTTTATGAATATATCAGGGCTGAAGGTTCTAATTATACAATTAATCTTACTAATGTTACTAGAACAGGCGTGTATCTATCTGTTAGAGACCAAACTAATGTTTCAATAGAAGATTCTACTATAAGTATTCTTATTTATTCTGAAGAGAGTCATAATTTTACTCTAAGAAATTTTCCAGGCGATTACCCAAGTGCGGATACAACATATGCTGAGGTGGAAGGTTCAAATCTTGCTTTTAATTGGACCAATGCTAGTGCAGGTTATCCAACTTTTTTTGCATATGACAGTTCAAATAATACGCTTATTAATTGTACTTTTGCTAGCATTCAAACTGATTATGATGGTAATAGTACTAATACTGTAATAAATTCTACGATTTATGCAACCATGTATTGGGAGGGAAATCCTACAAGTACATTTATAAATTCTGAATTAATTAATACTGGTCAAGATTGGGTTATAGGTACTCAATGGGGATACTCTGATAATATAATACTAAACTTTTCAAATACTACAGTTGAAAAAACATTAGAATTTGAATCAGCTTTTTCTGATCCTAATGATGAAGGGAATATAACTATTTTTGGAACTGTTAATTTTTCTGCTGCTACAATTGATCGATTTTATGCTAATGTTACTCGTTATTTCCCAACTACAGTTGAATATGAAAATGGAACAATTTTTAATGGAAACGCAGAAATAATAGACAGATTTGGGAACCTGATTTGGCAAGGAACAGTTGTTAATGGCTATGTAGAACCTAAGATTACCTTTAATATTAGTAATTACAATCCTGGTAATTTTACTTTATTTGTAACTGATGGTTTGAATGAAAACTATTCAGACATTTATGTTTTAACAAATACACCAAATAAAATAATAGTTGAGGAAATCTGTGATTATTATATCTTTAGTGGAAATGTTCCCTATACAATAACTGAAAATAACAGTTATTATTGTGTTAATGAGAGTTTTCATATTGATGATCAAGATGCAATAACATTTCCTTCAGGAATTCATGATTCTATTTTAAATTGTCAAGGATATAATTTGGATGGTAATGATGTTAGTATTGGTGTTAATTTATTTGGAACTAATACCACAAATAATATCATAAAGAACTGTGATATAACTAATTTTGCAGTTGGAATTGTTTTAGATGGTGTCAATAACATATCATTACTAAATAATGAGATACAGAGCAGTAGTTTCAATGGAATCTTCAGTATTGGCTCAAATAACATTATAAAAAATAACATAGTATCAGGAAGTACATTTGATGCCATATGGTTACAGTTAGGTCAATACAATATTATAATGAATAATACACTTAACAACAATGGTTGGGATGGTTTAGTGATGGAACTTTCTTCGAACAACACAGTAATAAATAACACTGCAAATGGAAATGATGATGGTTTTACTATTAGGACAGCAAACAACACCATAATAAACAACAAAGCAGTAGGAAATGACGGGGATGGATTTGAGGCCTTTGGTAAAAATAACATTTTAATTAATAATACAGCAGAAAATAATGACAAAAATGGTTTCTTTATTCTATCTCTTTGTGATAACATTAAATTAATCAATAATACTGCAAGTGGAAATGGGGTCGGTGGTAATTATAACGGTTTCTATTTTGAGCAATGCGATAACGTGGTTGTAGAAGACAATCTTGCATACAATAATAACCTTGCCAATTTTTATCTTCGGGAAACAAACAATAGTAACTTCACCAATAATGTATTGATAGGTAGCACTCGGGGTTTCTATGTTCGTGACTCCCAAAATAACAACATAAAAGGTGGCTCTATATCTAGCGGTAGTGTGGACTATAACTTTAGGGGCGCAGGAACTACAAACTATTTTATGAATAACAATTTCACAACATCAAAGAAAATATACTTCTATGATACAACCTCTTGGTTTAATTACAACAATGAAACTACGGGAAACATTTGGCTTAAAACAAAAGCCTCAACTTCAACAACAATAACAAGAGAACTTATATCATGGTCTCAAGATTTAATGCAGTGGAGTGACACATCTTCCTCAACAACAACATCAATATACAATATAACAGGGCTTGAAACTGATATAGATTATTACGTATTTAACAACTCAATATTAACTTACACTTTAAACTCAGGTCCTAATGGTGAAATAAGCTTTACAATTAATTTGCCTCAAGATGAAGAACATGAGATAAAAGTTGAAAAATCAACTGATTTTGTCTTTTGGTTCAAGTTTGATGAAGGTAGAGGTGTAGATGCTTACGATTCTTCTGTATATAGCAACGATGGAATCTTTTATGGAGAAACCTTTTATCATGGAACATTGGGAAATGGAACTGCTGGATATGAACCAACTTGGAAGTCTGGAACTGATTGTATGTATGGGAGTTGTTTAGCGTTTGAAGGAACCCCTTGGGTAGATGCAGATGTTGTAGATGTGAGTGACATTCCAAATGGTGATTTAACTATCATGGCATGGATTTATCCGAAACAAGTTTTAGGTGATCAAAGAGCTATAGTTTCAAAGTGGAGTAGTGCTGGTGGCACTGCTGAATGGCTATTTCGATTATACAATTCTTCATCAGCAAATATGAGATTTATTATGTATAATACTACTGCTGGTTACGAACAGATAGGTTCTAGTGGTGCAAATATTGGAACAGGTGGTTGGACTCATGTTGCTGTTTCTTATGATATATCAAGTGGTCAAGTGCGTTTCTATAGGAATGGAAGCTATGTAGGAGGAGGTAGTTTTAATGGTCCAATGAGAGATGGTTCAGCAATAGTTAAAATAGGTTCACAAGGATATGGTACTCTTGATCCTTTTAATGGGACAATAGATGAAGTAAGAATTTTTGACGAAGTATTAAGTCAAACAGAAATTCAGTATGAAATGAACAGTCAATTTCCTGTTTCAAGACCAATAGCATCTTGGAAGTTTGAAGAAAATTCTGGAACAATTGCTAATGATACTCATATTTGGGCTAATGGTACATACGGTTCTGCTTTAAGTTTTGATGGTTCTAATGATTATGTCCAAGCACCCCACGATAGTTCTCTTTCTGGATTTACAGAATTCACTGCTGGTTTTTGGATTAGACAAGATGATGTAACAAGAAGACAAGCTAGGTTGTATAAATGGGGTGGAGGCGGTGCACAAGGTTGGTTTATAGAGGGCCCCTCTTTTGGTACATGGGACCTTGGATTTTATGCTTCTCATAATGGTACACATTATGTAGAATGGCATGCCAATTATAATCCAATAGCTGGATCATGGTATTATATTACTGTTGTTTGGGAAGCCAATGAACATGCCCAGTTTTATGTGAATGGAGCACCAGTGACTACAAGTACCCCTCCTTCAACAATCTCACAGATTTATAATAATGTTGGTGCACCTTTTCTTGTTGGGAAGTGTCCATACGATTCTAATAGATATTTTGACGGTATCATAGATGAGATAAGAATTTGGAATAGAACATTAACTCAATCGGAAATTCAGGAAGAAATGAACAGAAGTTAACCTTTAATTATTAATTTAACCTATAGATTTTCATGGCAAAGAAAAAGGCTAAGAAAAAAACAAAAAGAAGAAAACGTCATACTTCTAAGAAAAAAAGAGAATTGCCTAAATTCAAGATTTTTAAAAGAAGAGCAAAACAATTACCAAAAACAGAAAAAATAAGAGTTAAGTATGCTCTAATACCTCCATTTGCTGGAGTTAATATCAAATGGGATGAAACAAAAAAAGAAATCATATATAATGTTAGTGAACCAAAATTATCAGAAAAAGAAAGTGAAATTAAAGATAAATTAGTTAATGGTTTGCTAGAGGTTTTAGATATTGAGCTCTCTGCTATAAAAAAGAAATCAGAAGCAATAGAGTATTTAGAAGAACAAGTTAAAAGTATTATAAAAGAATATCAAATGAAATTAACAAAAAGGTCTTACCTTAAAATAATGTACTACATCTTTAGAGACTTTATTGGTTTGAATGAAATAGAACCTATGTTGCAAGATCCTTATATTGAAGACATATCCTGTGTTGGAGTTGGTGTCCCATTATATGTTATTCATAGAAAATATGGCTCTATTAAAACCAATGTTGTTTATGATGATATAAAGGAATTAACAGAATTTGTTGTAAAACTTGCTGAAAGGTGTGGAAGATTTATTTCTTATGCTGAACCTTTGTTAGATGGATCCTTGCCAGATGGTTCTAGAGTTCAGGCATCTTTTGCTGAAGACGTTACAACTAGAGGACCCTCATTTACAATTAGAAAATTTGTGCAAATACCATTATCACCAATAGATTTAATGAATAGAAAAACTGTAAGCAGTGAAGTTTTAGCTTATTTATGGTTAGCAGTTGAGAGTGGGGTCTCAATTTTAATTGCAGGAGGAGCTGGAACAGGAAAAACAACACTTCTAAATGTTTTATCAATGTTCATTCCACCAACAGCCAAGATAGTAACAATAGAAGATACTAGAGAATTAAACTTAACACACGAGAACTGGGTTCCAGCTGTTACAAGAGTAAGTTTCATGAAAGGCGTTGGAGAGGTTTCGATGTTTGACTTATTAAAAACATCATTTAGACAAACGCCTGATTATGTTATAGTAGGAGAGGTCAGAGGTAAAGAAGCTTATGTTATGTTCCAGGGTATGGCTTCAGGTATTCCAGCCATTGGAACAATGCATGCAGGAAGAGTTGAGGATGTTATATATAGATTGGAAACCCCACCTATAGAATTATCTCCTGCTTTAGTTGACACTTTAGATTTAATAATAGTAATGGTTCATGCTAGAGAAAAAGGAGAGTCTGATAGAAGAATTAAAGAAATAGATGAGATACAGTCTGTTGATCCTGAAACAGGTAAAGCAAGACAAATAAGATATTATTATTGGTTGCCTGAAAAAGATAATTTTGGAAAATATGCTGGCGATTCTTGGCTTTTACAAGATTTATCAAGAATAAAAGGTCAATCTATAAGTTCTTTGAAAAGAGAAATAGAACGAAGAAGATTATTATTAGAATGGATGCAAAAAAAGAAAATAACATTCTTTAAGGACGTTGCAGAAATTTTTGCAGAGTATTATAAAGATCCGAAAAAAGTCTTGGAAAGAGCTAGAATTATAAAGAAAAGGATTAGAAGTGTGAAACATAAAAGAAAAACTAGAAAAACAAGGTCTAAGAAAAGATCTAGAAAATAAAATGTTCTAATGCATCATTTACATCTTCAACTTCTATTACTTCTATACCAACATCTTCTCCTATGTTAACTGTGATTTCCTTGAATTTTGTTGTGCAAAATATGAAACCAGCTCTTTTAATACAACTTTCTTCAGGTTTCAAATAAGTTTGAGTTCCTTGACCTTTAGGAACTAGAAATAGACTTGCTCCAAGTTCTTTAGCGGCCTTTGCTTTTTCTAAAATTCCTCCAACTTCACCTATTGTTCCATCAGGCTGTATTGTGCCCGTCATCATTACATCTTTTTTTACATCTTTTTTTTCTAAGGCTGCTATTGTTGCTACTGTTAAAGAAGCTCCAGCAGAAGGTCCGCCTACCAAAGTTGCTTCGCTTTTTATAGTATAAATTAAATCATAATTATCAACATTTAAATTTGTCACATCTCGTGCAACATCTTTTGCTATTTGTATTGATTGTTGAGTGTCAATCCAGAACAATAATTTTTCAATGTTTGTTAATATTTTTCCATCACCAGGTTTTATTTCTACTACTAATGGTGTTATAACACCATTGCCTTCTTGATCAACTGCAGCCAAACTTATTTCAGCAGATGAATAAAGGTCTGTTGGTGTTTTTACAGTTTGTGTTATTGTTTGAGGTTCTGAACTTGAAGGTTCAACCAGTTGATAGGAAACAAAGTAACCTACCCATATTCCTAATAACAATCCAAACAAAAATAAGGCTATAAAAATATTTTTATTAGAGCCCTGTTTGTATTGATATTTCCTCATAGAAATATAATTTTATTTTTAAAAGCTTTAAAGCTTTCTCAAAAATATGCAGAGGATACGCTCTTGGTGGCTGCTAAAAATTTACGAAGTTTGTCCTATTAACCTTCTCCACTTCGCGACCCTCTGAACACCAAAATCATGACTTAGGCTTGCTCGGTTCCCCGCCTCAGCCATTTCACCATAATTTCAGTTCCAGAGGACGAAGCTTCTCAGTCAGTCAACAGGGCTTCATAAACCTTTAACAACGCCCTCAAGCTTCGATCGCGCCGTAAACCGGATTTGCGCTTACAGAGAACCGGTATCTCCCCAATCTAATCCTCTGCAAAAATAGATTAAATTTTCAAACTATTTAAAAATACCATAAAATTTAAATACCTGAGAAGAAAACTCATATTCATGGCAGATATAAGGACTATAGCTTTTTGGCTTATAGGAACATTATGTATATTTTTTGGAGCTTTAATAGCGGGTTCTGTTGAACCTGTTGTTGGTTCAACCGCAGGTTCAATAACAATGGCTTATGCACTATCCTTTATACTCTTGTTATTAGGCGGAATGTTTTGGATTTCAACAGCCATATTACAAACAGAAGAAGAAGAATAATTACAATACTTCTGTTTTTCTAAATTCGAAATATCTTAAAGGATAAACTTTACTTATGGCTTTTCTTATTTTTTGCTGTAGTTTTCCATCAATAATTTCTCTAATAAATTCTTCTGTTTTCATTTTGCTAACATTTTCCTTTATTAATTCTCTTATATTTTTTCTTACTCTTTTATCAATGTTTTTACTAACACTTCTATTAGAAATTGCTACTGCCTTTACCCTCATCTTATTATCTTTTAGATTTATAATATCATTAGTGTCAATTCTAGTTGATCTCCTTCTTACAATCCTTGCTAAAAAATCTCTTGTGCAATCATGTCCAAAGAATCTAGTTATGGCTTTTTTATCTTTTATTTCTTCGATTTTGAAGTAGAATTTTAAGTAATACTTGGTTGGGTCACCTGTTATGTCTGTTAAGCTGGTTTCAATGATCCTTCCTTTCAATTGTTTTGGTTCCATTGCTATAGTTTCACCTATAACAAAGTCTCCAAAAAATTTTGGTGCAACAATTTGATACCATTCTTTGCCCTTTAGCTTTGAAGCCATAGAAATTAAATAAGTTCTATATCTTTATAAGTTTTTCTTTTAAAAGATTTTCACAACTTTCAATAAATTTTTCTTTAGTTCCAGCAGGTATTATGGCGCCTGCTGCATTTTTATGACCTCCGCCTCTTCCTCCGCAAGATATTGAAGCTTCTACTAGAACATCTCTTATGTTAATTTCTTTGGATCTTCCAGAAATTTTAATTCCATCTTTTGAGTTCCCAAAACCAATTAAGGTTTTTTCTGCAGGTCTAAAAAGCATAGAAACTATAGTTCCAATAAAATTTTCATTTATAACTTCTTCTCCTAATATGTAATTTGCAAATTCAGTCTTTTTCATTTTGTCCGGATTATTTTCTATCCATCTCATATAGTTTCCTATAACTTTTCTGTAAGCCTTTAACAAGTTTCTTGCAGTTTCTAAATACTTTTCATTACCTAAACATAAGGCTAAACCTATTGCTGGTTCATTCATGTTGGCACAAGCATTTAGGATTGTGGCAAACTCTTTAGCATCTTTTAATTCATCAGGAAAATTTTTTAGAGTTAAAACATTTCCAAATATAATTTTTTTATTAAAATTTCCATTTTTTAAAGCCTCTTTAACAATAGCGTCTGTAAGTTTTCTTTTTTCAATATCATCTAGATCATTCAATGTTCTCCATTCACCATTTTCTTGAGGCTTAATACCTATTTCTGATAAGAATTGAATTGCTTTTGCTTCGTTATCCATTCCAGGTATTTCAGAATATTCTAATGCTTTGTATAAGGGTCTTGAAAACCTTCCAAACAAGTTTAGACCATTTTCAGCTTTTATTAAGGGCGTTTCAAATAATTTTGAATTTGTTGCATAGGAAACATCGCCTATTGTTCCTACTATTGCTAAAGGAGCTAAAGAATTATTTTTTAGCATTTCTTTTGCTAATAAATAAGTTGTGCCAGATCCTGAAAGACTTAAATCAACCTCTTCAGGATTTATATGAATCATATTTTCAGATGCCGATCCTTCTATTTGGTGATGATCAAGGATTATTACATCAAAATTTAATTCTTTTATCATATCCAGATAACCAGAACCCATATCAGTAAATATAGATAACTCAGGATTTCTCTCTTTTAAAATTTCTATTATCTCTTCATTAATTCTGTTAACAAAAGTTATTTGAAAACTTTTATCTATTTGAATTAAAGTTGACGCCATGATTGATGCTGCTGTTATACCATCACAATCCAAATCAGAAATTATTTGTATTAAACTGTTTGTAGATTTTATCTTATCAATAGCTTTATTTATTCGATTAGTGAATTGTTTCATTAGAAATAATATTGCGTTAAAATAATATATATTACTTTACTGTCTCAACCAATAGTTTAGCTCTTTCAGGTTCGTACTTAAAGCCTTTAGGTAATTTCTGTGTTTTAACATAATATTTTGTTAGTCTTCTTATTTTGCTCTCTAAAAGTTCTAAACCATGCTTAGAAGTATAGTCTTTTTTATTTTTTGTTAAATGATCTCTAAGAATCACAGCCTTTTTTAACAAGTTTAATAAATCTTCAGGCATTTCCATCAAAAGATTATTTTCTTCTAAAATTTTTGTTATAGTTTTTCCTGTTACTGATTTTACAGAGGGTATTCCATATTGATCTCTTAATGTTCTTCCTATGCCAGGAGATTCTAAACCGTCTTTTCTCAACTTTATGACCAGTCTTTCAACTTCTTTGTCTTTATAACCAACCCATTTGGCTAGTGCAGTAGGTTTTTTGCTTCCAGCTTTCCCTTTTTTTCTTGAATGCATTCTAGCCATTTTCTACACCCATAAATTGAGAGATAATGTAAATTATTATTCCAATCATAATAAAAAACGAGCCAAAAGCAGATAAAAATATTGTTCCTTGAACAAAGCTGCCTAAACCAATTCCAGCAAAAAATAAAACAGATGAAATTAAAACAATTAGAAAGCTTAAATTCTCTAAAATTTGTTTGTTAGTCTTTCCAAATCTGGTTAAATTGATTTTTATTTCTTCTGATCTCTTTTCTACATGTTCCTCTTTATGTTCAGTACTTTCTTTCTTTTGTTCAGTTTCTTGGTTCATCTTTTAACATACCTTCCTCTTTTTTCTATATCATTTAAAGTGCCCAAAACTTTATTAAAGTTATTGTTTGTTTGTTTATAACCCTTTATGAAATTTTCCCACAGAATATTTAAATGCTCAAGGTGGGTTGATTTAAAGGCTTCTTTCAAAACTGATAAATCTACAGCTTGGTTTTCTATTCTTGTAGAGAATTCACCCAATCCAAAGTCAATGAAAAATATTTTATCATTCTTTAAAATCATGTTACTGGTTGTTAAATCACCATGAACAATTCCATGATTATGTAATAGGCCAACTGATTTTCCAATCTTTTCTGCTGTTATTTTTCTTTTTTCATCAGTAGTTTCATTCAGAAATTCTTTTAGTCTCTCCCCATCTATGAAATCCATGTTTATTTTAAAGTTATTTTCATCAACAGAAATTATGTTCGGAGTTTCTATACCACATCTTTTGGCTCTTAAAATCAATCTAGCTTCTTTTCTTGTTCTATATTTTCTTAGTTTTTCATCTATTTGGTTGAGCCTATAACCTTTTTTAATCCTTTCTTTAACTAGATGGTTATTTTCTAGATACAAAATTGCTTCTGCACCACGTTTTATTATTTTCATAAAATCACAAAGAAATTTCACAACAGAACTTTTCTAACAATTCTTTAGGATAATATTGTTGAAGTAATTTATTATACCATAAATCAAAAAATATTCTTTGATCAATTTTGGGCATTGATCTTCCCTCTTTTGCTTTTATTTGTATATTTCTAACTGCTCCAGGATATTCTTTGATTATTAGTACTTCAGCCCTTAATGGAAGGTTTTTGTTTAGTTCTTGTAATCTTTCAATAAAACTTTTTGTTTTTCGTTCAATATTATTTTCATAGATTAATGCTGGTAAATAAACATAAAAATCGGTTTTCCAGTCTAAAAGTAATTTAGCTGTTTCAAATTGGTTTTCATAAAATTGTGAATCAGCTCCTGTAATTTTGGAAAAATCTTCTTTAGAAACTCCTTTGAAACAACCAACAACACCAACATTTTTTCTTTGCATGATGTCTTTCAAATCACTTTCTAATTTTTCAAGGTATTTAGTTGTTGATAGGTTAGTATCAATCCAAAGATAACTTTCTTCTATTTTTTCCATTTCACTATAAACATCTAAAATCATTTCAGGTATTATTGTTGGAACTTCGCCCCCACTAATTCTAATCACATTTATAGGTTCTTCAAACTTTTTTCTTGCTTTCAAGAAGTAATCAATTATTTCTTTTACGGAAAAATATTTTCCAAAATTTGGCATACTAGCATTTATTTCTGGTGGAACATAGCAAAAAACACAACTATAATCACAACCAGCAGCTTGGATTACAAATGCCCTACTATAATTTTTAGGATTACCCAATTTTCCTTTTAATCTATATGCAGCAGAGTATGGTGGGTTTTGAAATTCAAGTTTTTTAATATCTCTAAGACGAACAGTTAATGGATTTTCTACTAATCCAATGAGTTTTGATGACCATAATTCTTCAACTGGTAAAGAAAGTATTTCAGGGATGTCTATGTACCATTTAAATTTAAAATAAGTACTATAAGTAATTCTCTTTTCATCTTTTTCTCTTTCTTCTCCACTACCTTCTATTTTTGATATAAAATATTTTCCATCTTTCATCATTCTTGGTCTTAATAATTCGGCTCTCTTTTCTGGATTAAACATAAAAATCACGAAAGTGGGCGAGGGGAGATTCGAACTCCCGACCTTCCGGTTATCAGCCGGACGCTCCACCAGACTAAGCTACCCGCCCATGAGATATATTAAT
>CAYGBE010000240.1:0-2839 GCA_964348065.1 uncultured archaeon | reverse complement strand
CAAATGGTATTCCAAGTGGTTACCTCAACACAACAACACTAACAGTTTATGCATCGTCAGATTAGTTTTTTCATTTTATTTTGTTTTTTTCTCAATTTTTTCTAGTTTTTCTTCTAAATTCTTTTTCATTTTCTCATAAGTACTAGCACTTATTATTCCTTGTTTCCTTTCTTTTTCTAAGACCTTTAACATTCTATTTATTTTCTCTTCTTCTCTTTCCAATTTTTCTATATCTACTTCCCTTCTTTTAACAATATCTAAAAGTTTACCTAATGGTTTTATATAAGCAGCTATCTTTTTCATCTTCTTTTTCCTTTTCAAGTAAACAAAAACAAATATAATTCCAGCTATTATGATTATAATAACAAAAATCATCCAAATCGGTGGAATAAATACAGGTACTTCAAGAACTTTTAGAGCATCTAACAAATCTCTAGCCTTTTTAATTAGATCAATAGCGTTCTGAATCTTATCCATGGCAGATTCTGTATCACCGTTTTCAAGATCAATTTCAGCATCATATATTTGTTCTTCAGTTTCATTAATGATTAAAAGAACAGTTGAAACATTTTTACCTTCCATTTCAGCTATTCTAGTATCAACTTTCAAATCTTCCAAATCTCTTTTCAATCTTCTTATTTCTTCTCTTATTAATTCTTCTATATTTTCAAAAATTGTTATTTTTGTTGTTTTTTGATCAGTAACAACACCAGAGCTTGCTATAAAATTAGCATCATATGTATCTGCTCTAGCGTTTTTAGGAATATTAAATTCAATTAAAAATACTGAAGAATTATCAGGCTCCATTTGTGAGATCCTTTCAGGTGTTATATTAAACCAGTTAGTTGGTATACCTATTATGAAAAGGCTCACATCAGTTAAATCAACTATTCCATTGTTTTCAACAGTTACGCTTTCTATTTTAGTAAGACCTTTAGCTAAACTTATGTTAGTTTTGTATTTTGTTATTATAATACTGGCACTTATTCTCTCAGTGGGAGCAGGTATTGGTGTTGTTACAAGTCCGCCAGTAGGTCCGTAAATATATATTGGAGGTGGTGCTGGAGGTGGTGGTGGAAATATAGGTCCTTCTCCACTTACTACCACAAAACTTGTGTATGCGTCAATAGGAGGTTGTATAGCAGAATAGTTTACTCTTACATTTAGATAATAATTTCCTAATGGTTGATCAGAATAAATCCATGCATTGTCTGTAAAACTTTGATTAGTGAATGCTGGTGTATAAACATCATATGAGTTATTAAAATAAGTTGTATTGTCTGTAGAAGAAACCCAAACATCAACAGCAACATCTTGAGAAACTTCTCCTTTGTTTTCAATAATTATTGCAAAATCTAAATAATCGCCTTGTGGCACTTCATTTTCAAACAGATTTATAATAACATCATAAGGTCCTCCTTGAGAAACCCTAAATGCTTTAAGTTTCATTGTATTGAAAGTTCCTTGTGATACGTTTAACACAGCCAAATACATACCAGTAGCAGTGGCAACTCCCATTGCATACGAATAAGTGTAATAACCTTCTGATTCTCTTGTCATGTTAGCTAATCCAGTAACAAAGTAAACATTATTAGCAGGGTCAAAAACAGTTAGATTCATATCATCTGGATCTATTGGCCTACCTTCTCCATTGTAAACCAGAATTCCAAATCTCATTATGTTATTTGGATACCAATTAACAGCAGTTTCTACGTCAGCAAACAAACCAGTAACAGTTACTGTTCTCTCATTGACTTGGAATGTGCTATTTTTTTGTATTATTATATTTTGATTTAAAACATCATCGTAGTAAGTAGAGTTTGTAAATAATGTATAAGTTCCTGTGGGAGCGTCAGACGCTAATGTAAAGGTTGGTAGGGGGTAAATTGTTCCGTCTTCATTTGTTTGACCTGTAGAGGAATATGTAATATTATCATTAGAATCTTTTATGAGAAATGTTGTATTGATCCCATTTACACCAGTACCATTAGAATATTTAGCTATATAATATATTGAACCAGTATCACCCTGGTAATAAGTACTTGTTAATGTTGTTGATGTTATTAAAAGTTTTGTATGAATTGAAAAGTTTTTAGTTGAATTACCAGTGTTACCATAATTATCTTGTGCTGTTATTGTTACATTGTAAACACCCCTTAAACTTGTATTTCCTAAACCATCATCAGGATAAGTAAAGTTCCATTGAGAAAAATTACCACTTTCATTCATTAATGTCATGTTTGTTTGGTTACTTGTGTTGTCTGGAGCTGTAACAGTTATATTGACCCATTTTATACCACTTTTAAATTGGTCTGTTACATTAGCAAAGATTACTATAGAACTATTTTGCTCAGCTAAATCTGGTATTATTGTAAAGTTAATTAAAGGTGCTGCATAAGGATAGAGTGTTACATTTAAAGTCATATTATCAGGATTAGCATTAGACTGATTGGCGTCTATAGTGAAAAGAGAAATGAAAACATCTTGCGTAACATTAGTTACATTATAAGTTACGTTAAAAGTGTAATTTGTCCAACTGTTTACATAAAAGCTAGTTACATTAACTTTTGTGTAGTTTCCTTCTTCAGGAGATATTGTGAAATTTATTATATCATTCCCCAAGTTACTTACTACTACTTCACAAGCAGTATCTATCTCAGGATCTTCACTTTTCTCACACAATGTTGGGTACATTGTCCATGTTCTATTAGAAGGCACTGTTATGTTCAAAGTCAAGTTCTTATAATCATCATTTTCAGCAGACACATTAACAATACCAGTATAAGTTCCAACAGCATATCCTAAAGGCACAGTCACATTAACAGCCACAGAATCGTTT
>CAYGBE010000239.1:0-8908 GCA_964348065.1 uncultured archaeon | reverse complement strand
AGGTGATTTAACGTAACGGAATCATTTACGGTTTGAAATTCTATTTCTGAAGAATAGAGACGATTTAGCCAAACCGCGAGTGACCAAACAAGGAAAGCTACGAACTAATTTACCAAATCGACAAGGTGGATGGCTGACAGCTCGAAACTATTCAACCAACTACTGATGACATAGTCCAGGACGCCGGCTATTAGCCATCTGGAGGGAACTCATCTTGATAGCTCTCGTGGAGGAGTTTTCCCAAAGATCTAGGGGCTTAGTATTTCTGTGGCAGGCATTCGTGTTCGAAGGAATAAGTGGAATTATCAGGCTGTAAGCGGAGTGTTTCATATTCGCACGGAACAGAGAAGGAGGCGAGAGTATCGGTCTCCAAGATTCGACAGGGTGAAGTTGCACGCGACCCCAGGGCGATAAGGTGAGAAAGAGCCTAAGAGCGCGATACATTAAATGAGGTGCTGGGCATCTCACGGGGGCGGAGCTTTGTTTCGGAAACGGATTCACCATGACGTGCCTCTGGCATGAGTTACTGACCCTTTATGTTCTTGATACCCTTGTATAGGATCATGGTATAGGATCATGTTTAGGAGATTTTCTCTGTGATTCCCCTTCGCCGTAGGATTCTCCGCAAAGCCTTCAAGCTGTTTGACCAGCTGGTTATGGTTTTGTCCTTTGCCCTGGCCGCTTGGATAGTCTATTACCAGATCAGCGATATCTCCTTTGGCCAGTTTCTCTCCATGCGGGTCAAGGCTCTAAACTTGGGACTTTTCCTTGGATTTCTCCTGGCCTGGCGCGGAGTTTTTTCCCTCTTCGGACTCTACCGTTCCAGGAGATTTTCCACCCGCTGGGCTGAGATCATCGACGTCATCAAGGCAACTTCTTCCGGAACTCTGGTAATATACATCACTTCAATACTGTTCAGGATTCAGATGGTCAATCCGACTTTTACTGCGGTCTTTTGGACGGCAACCAGCGTCATTGCCATCTCGAGCCGGCTCATACTTAGATACGCGCTCGAGCAGGCGAGGATCCACGGTCGAAATCTACGGCACATGGTGATCGTCGGCACAAACCCCCGAGCTGTCCGATTTGCCCGAAAAATAGAGGAAAAACCAGAGCTCGGCTACCGAATCATCGGGTTTGTGGACAACGAGTGGGCCGGAATTGACGAAGTTCGTAAGAGAGGCTATACCTTGGTATCTGATTTCAGTGATTTCCCTGCCTTTCTCAGGGAACGCGTGATCAATGAAGTAGTGATCGCCCTCCCCGTGAACTCATTTTACCAGCAGGCCTCCCGGATTATTGCCCTCTGCGAGGAACAGGGCATCATCGTCAGATTTCTTTCAAGCATCTTTGATCTGAAACTGGGGAGGTCGACAACAGAGCAGTTCGAAGACGATTCCGTGATTACAGTCTATACCGGTGCCATGGAGGGTTGGCAAGTTCTCGTAAAGCGTATGCTGGACTTATCGCTTTCGCTGAGCCTACTCATGATTTTCGCCCCCCTATTCTTTTTCACCGCCGTTCTAATCAAACTAACCTCCTCGGGGCCTATTTTCTTTATTCAGGAAAGGGTGGGCTTCAGCAAACGAAGGTTTAGACTATACAAATTTAGAACCATGGTCCCCGGTGCAGAAGAGAAGCTTGCTCAGTTCGAGAATCTCAACGAGGGCAGCGGTCCCGTGTTTAAGATCAAAAATGACCCACGCATCACTCCTCTCGGGAAGTTCTTGAGAAAAACCAGTATTGACGAGCTTCCCCAGCTCGTCAACGTCCTGAAGGGGGACATGAGCCTGGTGGGACCCAGACCTCTTCCGGTCAGGGACTACAACGGCTTTGACCAGGACTGGCAGCGTCGACGCTTCAGCGTTCGCCCGGGAATCACCTGCCTTTGGCAGGTCGACGGTCGAAGCAATACCCCTTTCGAAAAGTGGATGGAGCTCGACATGCAGTACATTGATCAGTGGTCCCTGTGGCTAGACTTCAAAATTCTGGCAAAGACAATCCCCGCTGTTTTGAAAGGATCAGGGGCAGCATAAATACCCCGCATATCAATGAGCAAGAACAGTCTTATTTCATGATTAGATAACTGAAAAGGTACCATAGGAATGAGGGCTAAAAGTTCACTGGTGCCCTCATTGACCATTCGGAACGCCTGATTCTGTGCGAGGACGACCGCCAGTTAGGCAGAAATGATATTCTTATTTGAGACCTTAAAGGACTCCAAAATCCCCTGGACATAATCTGGTTTGCCAACAGGGATGGCCGAGGGACGCTGGGAACCCTTGCGGGTACCAAAGGAAGCCCGTTGTTTGGTTTATCAAACTCG
The DNA here is from genome assembly GCA_964348065.1 of uncultured archaeon. Taxonomy (GTDB): domain Archaea; phylum Aenigmatarchaeota; class Aenigmatarchaeia; order Aenigmatarchaeales; family Aenigmatarchaeaceae; genus CS1-C013. The sequence goes on along the minus strand of CAYGBE010000239.1, from coordinate 6,582 downwards.
CGTTTCTGTGATCTGGCCAAGCCCGGTTGTCGCGTCGGCCGAGTTTTGTAACCTCAGAGTTGTGAAACGTTCGCTCCAAAAAACAGTGATTCAATCACACATAGCTCGTCCTTCGAAACCAGAAACTTCGCTGTCTCAGATGCTGACTGGTTAGCCTGGACCAATAAAGGCGCACGATGAGCCTCCTAGACATTTTATGATCCCAATGAGAATTGAATTTTCACGGTTTCGGTTAAGACAATACTCCCGTAGAAGTGTTTTGTGGCTTTTGGCCGAAGCGGGTAACTACGCCAATGTACAAAGAGGTGCTATTCTTACCTATCATTCTGTGGATACCAGTGACTCCGTTATTTCCATACGGCCAGACGTTTTTCATTGGCAGATGAACGCTCTCGAACAGTCCGGTAAACGTGGTGTCTCTTTGAGCGAATATCTGGGCATGCGAATCAAATCGTCCGGTGCTACAGCTCAATTATTGGCTTTGACATTTGATGACGGTTTTGAAAATTTCCATCGCACTGTATTGCCCATCTTAGCCCGGCATCACTTCACAGCCACAGTTTTTGTTGTTTCAGGCTTCATGGGGCGCCGCTGCGGGTGGGAAAAATACGCCGGTATACCAGATCTTAAACTTATGGATTGGCGTCAAGTCCGGGAATGCTATCAAGAGGGCATGGAGATAGGTTCCCATTCGAGGGACCATCTTTCTTTGATCAGCTTGAATCCAGTGGATATAAAATATCAGCTGGATTCTTCTAAGGATGAGATTGAACACCGCCTCTGTACGGAGGTGAAAACCTTTTGTTATCCCTATGGTGACTACAATGCCACTGTGTTGAGAGTCATCAGAAACAGTCCCTACGAAGCCGCGGTCACATCCCGCTTCGAGAACGACAATTTTGAAGGTGACCTTTATCGATTACCCCGTTTGGGTATGAACCGGGTGCGCCAAACAGACCATGTGGCTCAAAAACTCTATTTTCGGGCTGCCTTGGGGGGGTTTCTACCGATTTATGAACGGTTGAAGGGACAGTGCTCCAGCAAACCCTAGAACTCAGCCACACGTTATTTCCATTTCTCCCTCTCAGTATTCTGTCTCCAGGTGTTTCAATCTCATTCTGTTTGACTTGGGGTTTCAAACTTGATAGCATAAAGAACTTGTTCATACATCAGGCATCGGATAGAAGACAGTTTTTTCAATGGAATAGATGAGATTGCGTCCAATCGTGATATTGGTGTTCGTATTGACCTTGGGTTCCTGTGCCGGGCATAAAGGACCGTCCGACACCGCCCTTCAAAATCAGCAATTGCTTTTGCCGAAGCAGGGCTCCGCTCCCCCAGAACACTATTTGCTGAATATCGGGGACGAAATCGAGGTCAAATTTTATTATCACACAGAACTGAACGAAAGGACCATTATACGGCCGGATGGTAAGATTTCACTCTTGTTGGTTGATGCAGTGAAGGCTGACGGATTAACGCCAGAGCAATTGGACGAAGAACTCACAAGCCTTTACAGCCGCAAACTGGAAAGGGTTGATCTAACGGTAATTGTCAGAGGTTACGCCTCGCAGAATGCGTTTGTCGACGGGGAGATCAACAGGCCTCAACCAATACCCCTGAGGGGAAACGTGACCCTTGTCCAGGCAATCATCGCTGCGGGAGGGCCGAAAGAAACCGCTCAGATGGAAAGGGTTTTGCTCATTCGCCCATTGAATGAGGAGAAGATCAAGGTTTTTGAAATCGATCTGCAAAGTCCGGAGATGTGGGCTAAAAATAATGTTTTGCTCAAGCCTCTCGACATCATTTATGTGCCAAAAACCTCTATTGCGAAGGTCAACATCTTCGTTCAACAGTATCTCAGCAATGTGGTACCCGATTGGGTTCGGATTGGCTTTGGATATAGCCTTGGTGGTGTTGGGGCAGAGAGAAGAGTCATCGTAGAATCAGATTGATTTATAAAGGAAAAAATAGGGTTTCTTTGTACCACCAGAGCAACAAAAGTTCAATCTTGGGGGCGACGATCAAGGTTGCTCTCTTGAGGTTTGTCAGCAACTTTCTGAGATCCCCTGGTATCGTTTGTGTGATCCATACATTCGGGGCCACATCCCAAACCGACGTAATTTTCGTGGAAGAAGTCATACCATTGATGCTGTCAAGTCGCCATTGGCGGATATATAGATTAACAGCCACTTTGTATTGTTAAATTAGGAATAAGGAAGATGGAATCTCCAGCAAAAAAGAGTATAGAAACAATAATTTATGTCTTATTTCGACGTAAATGGATGATTATGTCTAGTTTTGCGATCGTGTTTACTACCATGTTGTTTTTCATTTGGCTCATTACTCCCACCTATAAGGCGACAAACAAGGTTCTGGTGCATAACAACTATAAACAGCAGTTGAGTATATTCAACGATCTTGCTTCCCCAGGTTTGGTTAATCCTCGAGTCAATTGGACCAAGAATCTAGTGGAAATTGCAAAGAACGTTGAAATCGCCGAAAAGATTGTCAAAAGATTTGGTTTAGATAAGCGACATCAACAGAAGGTTGAATCACCCCAAACGCGTCGGGAAATTATAAAGTCTTGGATTCGTCAGGCTATGCAATGGCCTGCCGTGCAGCTCGAAAAATGGGGATTGGTACGGAGAAAACCACCTGATTATCTAGCTAGAGCTGTCAACGAATTCCTAGAAGATATGGAAGACGTTGAACTCGTTGAAGACACCGAGATCATCAACATCTCTATCCATGGGGAGTCTCCAAGGCTGGCGAATGAGATCGTAGAGGCCCTTACACAGTTATTGATCGAAAAGATGATCAGCATAGACCACGAGAAGGCAGGTGAAACACATGATTACATCTTGGAGCAAATAGGACCTGTTGAAAAGGCGTATCTTAAATCGAGAAAACGGCTAGAGGATTATAAACTGCGGTGGCAAGTCACTTCGTTTGACGATGAGAAGAAACTAAAACTCGAACACTTGGAAACGTTACAATTGGAATTATCTAAGACTTTGGCAGAGCTTGCGGAAAAGAAGGCAGAGCTAAGCAACGCTCAGAGTCAATTGAATGACTATAAAATTGTCCCTTCTAAGTATCGTGATATTAGTGATCATTTGGTCCGATTGGAATTGGAAAAGGCAGCCGTTGACGGCCGCAAACAACAGCTAGAGAAGGATATCGAAAAACTCGAGCAGGGAATAGCGGAACTTATTAACCGAGAAAATGAGTATCTTCGTTTAGAGAAAAACGTGACACTTGATGAAGCACTGTATTTAAAACTCGTGTCTAGGAAAAACGAGCTGTTCGTCCAAAAAGGGACTGAGGTGGGAGAGTTTAGCATCAAAGTCGTGGATTCTTTCCGGGTTTCTCCAGATGCCCGACCTGATCGGCCGCCTCTGCTTATTTTGTTGCCAATTATTCTGATTTTTTCCTTGGGGACAGCAATAATGGGGGCTTTCTTCGTTGAGTTCTTCTTGGACTACCCCAGGAATCCATCCGAATTGGAGGAGACGGCTGGAATACCAATATGGTCTATTATTACTCGCGGACGTTCTGCATGAGGTTTGGCAATTGTGAAATTCTGGGCATCAATCAAGAAACGGTATCCTGTTCTCAAGGGAAAAAACTCGAAGCAATTTAACAACTTCTATTCATTAGGGACGAGAGTAATCCTTAGTACGGGAAATAGTAATAGTTGGGCGTTGTTGATGACAAGTGCTAGAGCTGGGGAGGGAAAGACATACACTACCATTAACTTGGCGTGTAACTTAGCCTTGCGACAGAAACGAGTGCTCATGGTAGATGGAAACCCTTGGAACCCTACAATAACCAGACGATTCGATTTGAGGGAAAAGAAGGGTTTTTTTGATTGCTTGCGTGACACAGAAATATCTTCATGCGCGGAACCGCTACCTGGTTTTCCCGCGCTGTATGTGATCGGCACTGGAAAAGCGGAAGCAGATCTCGTTCAACTGTTACAAGCGAGTTTTGGCGAATTTGTATCTGCAGCCAAAAGAGAGTACGACATAGTCATATTTGATTCAGCACCCATTAACTCCCACTACGAGGGGAGAATAATGGCTTCCAATGTGGATAGTGTCTTCTTGGTCGTGCGAGCCCACCGAACCACGACGGGGGAGATTATCCTGGCCAAGGAACTGATTGGGGAGAATGATAACAGACTAGATGGAATTGTCATGAACCGCTACCACGACTATATCCCTAAGGTGATCCGTGGCTTACTTTAACGAATTGGACATAGAGTCTGGCAAGATATGATTTGTGGAGTCCAATGATAGCCCAGGGGAATATGGGGCTTTCGTTGAACAATGTTGGCAGTCAGTGACCGGTCGTCGCTGTGGTGGCCTACGGTGGTGCTTTATTTGGGGTTATCGTCTCAGTTTATGAAGACCCGCGAACCGGATATGACTCCTTTGCCCCTTTCGGGGATTGAGGCGTGAGGTTTCCTTACCCCCTCCTCCAGATAGTATTCAAAGGGCATCCTTGATAGTATCGTAGAATATTAGCGGAGAGGCTTATGGCGAGAAGGCCCGGGAGAGTCGTAGCAGTGGGAATGGATGGAGCCACCTTTGATCTGCTCATTCCGTGGGTTCGGGAAGGGAAACTACCCTTTTTCAAACGAATGATGGAAGAAGGGGTGTATGGATCTTTGGACCCTGCGCCGAACATGCGAAGCGCCGCTTCGTGGGCATCCTATTACACGGGGAAGAACCCTGGGAAACACGGGATTTACGAATTCTATGAGTTTGTACCCGAAAACTACGGTATCAAGTTTATCAACGGGAGCCATTGCTCCGAACCTTCATTATGGCGGCTTTTAAGCAGCCGGGGACTTGTTTCCATTGTTATCAATGTCCCGATGACTTATCCTGCAGAGTCCATAAACGGGGTTATTCTGGCAGGGTTGGATGCCCCTGGAACTGGTAGTAGAGGATTTTGCTATCCTCCTGACTCCCTGGAGGAACTGGAGGATCAAGTTGGAACGTATATTCTTGAACCCGGTTTAACGGGCTTTATCATTGACGATAACCTTGATACGGCCGTCGAAAGGCTCTTTGAGGATATCGAGCAAAAACGCAAGGTGATGTTTTATCTCATGAAAAACAAGAATTGGGATTTTTTCACGATCGTATATCGAAGCCTGGATGCCGCCCAGCACTGTTTCTGGAAATTCATGGACCCACATCATCCTAACTGCAACCCTCATCTACGAGATAGATATGGAAATATCATACTTGATGTGTATCAGCAACTGGATACGATTCTAGGAGAAATCCAGGATTATCTTCGACCCGAGGATGTACTTTTGGTCATATCCGATCACGGCTTTGGGCCCAAACACCCTGCCAACAACCAGCTGAATGCATGGTTGGCGGGCAAAGGGTATCTTACTTATCAACATAAACCCTCATCACGCTCTATCAGGTCGGTTTCAACAAGGGGGCTTAGAGATTGCTATCAATTTCTGGCCAGGAGGCTACCGAGACGGTATAAGGAGACATTTGCCCGGTTCTTTCCCCGTATACGCAACAGGGTTCACAGCCAACTCTGTTTCGTCGGGATCAATTGGCGCAAAACAAGGGCCTATTCCGATACGCTCTTTTCAAACATCCGCATCAATCTCCAAGGAAGAGAAGGGCTGGGAATTGTCCAGCAAGGTGAGGATTACGAAACGATTGTTGAAAACATAAGAGGAGATTTATTGGATTGCCGTGATGCGAAATCTGGAAAGCGCATTGTCGAATCCATTTCCCATAAAGACCAAATCTATTGGGGACCGCACCGGGATAAGGCGCCCGACCTTACAATCCGGTGGCGCGAGGACATCTTGATTTCCGGAATCGAACTTGATCCGTCATTTGACGTGGACTCCCTCCCCACCGTCCGACCTTTCATACCCGCTGAGGATGCTCGAGTGATTAGTGGCGACCACCGTAGGTTTGGAATTCTTCTCGCTATGGGTCCTGGCCTTAAGAAGGGGGGCCGTATCGAAGGAGTGAACATTATGGATCTGGCCCCTACCGTCCTCTCCATGTTGAAGTTGCCAGTTCCAGAGGACATGGACGGAAAGGTGCTAGGATCCATTTTTCAAGAGGAGGTGCTTTTGCAAAAACCCCGCATGAGAGAAGAGGCTGCAGAAGCTCAAGAACAAAGGAAGGCTATCGCCGAGTATGAGGAAGATGAGAATGTGGCTATTTCCCAACGGCTTCGGGATTTAGGCTACTTGGAATAGGATTGGCTAGGAAAAAGAATACCTAGCAGATATCAGTAGAATCGTGTGACAAGCGATGAACAGACAAGTCAACGGTTCCGCGAGTTATCGGAGGCAGCAGGTAGTTGTTATGCACCGCTTGGCCTAGAGTTTTGTAATGCTCGGAGACAGCATATTCCTTACTAAGGAAGGGCAAGAATGAATTACCGGCAGAATCGGGTGATAGTTCTCGGGTTGGATGGCGCCAGCCTTGATATCCTCGATGCCTTCGCTCGCCAAGGAATTATGCCGAACATAAAAAGAATGATGGATCATGGTGTGACAGGCACTCTGTCTTCAGTCAT
>CAYGBE010000238.1:0-4705 GCA_964348065.1 uncultured archaeon | reverse complement strand
ACGATAAGAATGACAACGACTGGCAAAACATAACACCTCAAGCTGATATCAGAGCAGCAAGAAGTTATTTTGGCGAAGATAATGATACAATACCTCATCAATCAGCAGGTGCTTGCTATACAGGCACCACCTGGCAAAATGGCAGCTTCTATGAAGAAAGAGGCCAAACAGATGCTTTTCAAATAGGTCCTTCAAAATGCACAGAACTTGGCTTTATACTTGATACCCAGGAAGCTGCCACCAACACCACTTACCGATTAAGGCTCATCAACCTCACCTCAAGCTCCACCTTAGACACCTACAGCTATTACCCAGCTTTCACCATAGTTGATGGCACAAACGACACCAAACGTTACTCCAAAGCCTTTCAACGAAACCAGCCTCTTACCTTAGGTCAGCTCAAGTACCTCTTAGACAAACAAGGCTACGACGCTTTAAATGCTGATGATGGAGTACGCGATTTCCTCAACAATGTGGTAATGGATACACCTACTTCTAGTTATGACTCCTATCTTGAATACCCAGTAACAGATGATGCTTGTTTGGGTACAGCAGTCTCCTCTGGCGACTTTAACGGCGATGGTTATGATGATCTCCTGGTGGGAGCTTATACGTCTGATATCAGCGGCATCAATGCTGCAGGAGCAGCCTTTATTTACTATGGAAGCTCTTCTTTAAGTGCAACCAGCACGAGAGATGTTTATTTAGAATACCCGGGAACAGATAGTAGTGCCTATTTGGGCTACTCAGTCTCCTCTGGCGACTTTAACAAAGACGGGTATGATGACGCCCTGGTAGGGGCTTATTCCTCTGATATCAACGGTACCGCTGGTGCAGGAGCAGCCTTCATTTATTATGGAAGTTCTTCTTTAAGCGGAACAACCTCAAGAGATGTTTATTTAGAATACCCAGCACCACATAATGCTACGTTGGGCAGGTCAGTCTCCTCTGGTGACTTTAACAAAGATGGCTATGATGATGCCCTGGTGGGAGCTGATTTGTCTGATGTCAATGCTACGAATGCAGGAGCAGCCTTTATTTACTATGGAAGCTCTTCTTTAGCAGTAACTACTTCAAGAGATGTTTATTTAGCATACCCAGCAACAGATGCTGCCTTTTTAGGCTGGTCAGTCTCCTCTGGCGACTTTAACAAAGATGGATATGATGATGCCCTGGTGGGGGCTTATCAGTCTGATATCAGCGGCATCAGTAATGTTGGAGCAGCCTTTATTTACTATGGAAGTTCTTCTTTGAGCGTAACCACCACCAGAGATGTTTATTTAGAATACCCAGCAACAGACAATGCCCGTTTGGGCTACTCAGTCTCCTCTGGCGACTTTAATGGAGACGGTTATGATGATGCCCTGGTGGGAGCCGATCAGTCTGATATTAAAGACTCCTCTATGGGAGCAGCCTTTATCTATTATGGAAGTTCTTCTTTGGCAGTTACCACCTCAAGAGATGTTTATTTAGAATACCCGGGTACAGATAACGCTAATTTAGGCTACTCAGTCTCCTCTGGCGACTTTAACAAAGATGGCTATGATGATGCCCTGGTGGGGGCTTATCAGTCTGATATCCATGCTACTACTGCTGGAGCAGCCTTTATTTATTATGGAAGTTCTTCTTTAGCAGTAACCACCTCAAGAGATGTTTATTTAGAATACCCTGCAACAGACACTAATGCCGCTTTGGGCAGCTCAGTCTCCCTTGGCGACTTTAACGGAGACGGCTATGATGATGCCTTGGTGGGAGCTTATTGGTCTGACATCAGCGGCAACTCTAATGCTGGAGCAGCCTTCATATACTGGAGCGGCAGGAATATGCAAGCTACCTCTTCAGCCGAGCATTATTTTGATTATCCGAGCACAGACTCTGGTGCTCAGTTGGGGTACCATGTCTCTTCAGATGGCGATGTTAATGGCGACGGCTACCCGGATTTAGTAGTGGGAGCTGATGACTCTGACATCAGTGGTACAAGCTCCGGGGCTGTTTTCGTGTATTACGGCAACAAAACTTTACCTGGCACCTCAACCTATGATATCTATCTTGAATACCCAGCAAGTGATGACGATGCCGCTTTTGGTTCGTGTGTGTCTTCGGCAGGCGATCTCAACGGCGACGGCTACCAAGATATAGTAGTAGGAGCTTCCGGCTCTGACATCAGTGGCACCAGCTCTGGAGCTGCCTTCATTTTCTACGGCTCTTCCACAATGTCTGTTACCTCAACCTATGATGTCTATCTTCAATACCCTTCAACTGATGCTGATACCTATTTTAGCCAATCTATCTCTTCAGCAGGCGATGTTAACGGTGATGGCTATGACGATGTAGTAGTCGGTGCATACGCCTCTGACTATGATGTTGGCACTAACAGAGGAGCAGCCTTTATCTATTATGGTTCATCCACAATGGCTGTTACTTCAACCTATGATGTTTATCTCAAATATCCTGGCACAGACGATATTGCCGGCTTTGGCCGGTCTGTCTCCGAGGCTGGCGATGTTAATGCTGATGGCTATAATGATGTAGTAGTTGGAGCAGACCTCTCTGACTATGACGTTGGCACTAACAGAGGAGCTGCTTTTATTTACTATGGCTCATCTACAATGCCAGCAACTACTACCCACGATGTCTATCTCAAATACCCAGGCACAGGTAATAATGCCAGTTTTGGCCGCTCTGTCTCTTCAGCTGGAGATATTAATGGCGATGGCTACCAAGATATGATAGTCGGGGCTTCGAATTCTAACATCACCGGCGCCACCACGGGAGCTGCCTTTATCTTCTATGGCTCATCAACAATAGCGGCCACCGCTACCTATGATGTCTATCTTGAGTATCCAGCAACTGATATTTTTTCCAATTTTGGTATTTCTGTTTCCTCAGCCGGTGATGTTAATAGTGATGGCTACAATGATATAGTAGTAGGAGCTTCTGGCTCTGATTTCAGTGGAATAAGCAATGGAGCTGTATTTATCTATTATGGCGCCTCGTACATGCTAACGACCTCAACCTATGATGTTTACCTTGAATACCCAGGAACAGATGCAGGTGCTGGGTTTGGATTGTCTCTTGCTTTGGGTGGCGACATCAACCAAGACGGCTACTCAGATATATTGGTTGGAGCATACTCTTCTGATATAGTTGACTATAACATAGGGGCAGCCTACCTCTTCATGGGAGCCAAATCCACCTCCTCGCCCTATTTCTATTTTGCAGAAAAAGCCTCTCAAGCCTGTTCTCTCTACAATGAAATAGCAGCCATCTGGAATGGCCAATCAACAATATCAGCTCAAAGCCACAATATATACTTGCAAGCATACAGGTTCGGTTCCACCAATGCCTGGCAGTCAGTAACAACCAGTACCTCGCCTTCCACCAGCACAGATGGTGATGTGACAGGCAGTATATCATCAAGTGCATCTGAATACTGCGACTCTAACAACTGGACATACTGGAGAGTATATCAAGCTTCAGACAACCAGCAGTTCCAAACTGACTACTTCACTCTAACGTTCACTACAGCAGCTAATATTACCCAGCGTGCCTACATACTCAAAAGCGATGATGGAGCTGAAGGATATGGAGGAACTAATATGTCATTTGCCAACACCACTTCAACCAGTGTTAAGAAAGGGCAAAGGCTTATTGCCAGAATCCAGCTTGATAACACAGGTGATTCCAGCTCAACAGCTGCCAGATATAAGCTCCAATACGATAAAAACGACGGCGACTGGCAAGATATCAAGCCACAGGGTGATATAAGATACGCAAGAAGCTATTTTGGCGAGGATAACGACACCATACCTCATCAAGCAGCAGGCACTTGCTATACGGGTACGACCTGGGTAAACGGCACATTCTATGAAGAAAGGAGCCGAACAGATGCTTTTCAAATAGGTCCCTCAAAATGCACAGAAATTGGCTTTATCATAGATACTCAAGAAGCAGCAACCAGCACCACTTACAGACTAAGGCTTATCAACCTTACCTCAAGCTCAACCTTGGGCGCTTACACCTATTACCCAGTCTTTAGTATAGTTAGCGGCACAAACGACACCAAACGCTACTCCAAAGCCTTTCAAAGACAACAACCCCTTACCTTAGGCCAGCTCAAATACCTCTTAGACAAACAAGGCTATGATGCAGTCAATGTTGACGATTCTGTCCGTGATTTTCTCAATAATGTGGTAATGGACATGCCAACTTCTAGTTATGACAGCTATTTGCAATATCCTAGCACAAATGATAATGCCTTTTTTGGCTTTTCTGTTTCCCAAGCTGGCGATGTGAATGGTGATGGCTTTAAAGACATCATAGTTGGCGCTTACCAATATTACGACTCTTCCAAAACAGCAACCACTGGGGCTGCCTATATCTTCTTTGGTACCTCTACATTTTCTGTAACCTCAAGTTATGATGTTTACTTAGAATACCCAGGAACGGATATTGGTGCTAATTTTGGCTGGTCCGTCTCTTCAGCTGGCGATGTTAATAGTGATGGCTATGATGACGTGGTAGTGGGAGCTCCTTATTCTGACCAACCTGATGATGATGAGGGAGCCGCCTATATCTTCTATGGCTCTTCCACAATGCAGGCCACAACCACCTATGATGTTTACCTTGAATACCCAGCAACGGATACAGGTCCCTTTTTTGGCTGGTCCGTCTCTTCAGCTGGCGATGTTAATAGTGATGGCTA
>CAYGBE010000237.1:0-3347 GCA_964348065.1 uncultured archaeon | reverse complement strand
AGGCCGAGTTCGGAAGATCGAACGACCTCGACCCCTGCTGAGCTAAGCCCCCTTTCAACAGCCTTGGCCATCTGTTCGGTGTTTCCTGATTTCGAATCGTACACAATCAGTACCTTAGCCATAATGCCTCTCCAGCTGTTCTAGGGCCCGGTGCCCCTCATTCGTCAGTCAACCCAAATCCCAGAGCTCCTGAGGCGCTTGGGAGAGAATCTCACAGCCCTCCTTGGTGACGAGTATGTTTTCCTCTGTCTGGAATACGCCGTTTTCTCTCACCAGACCCGGTTCGATACTGATCACCATGTTCTCGGCGAGAACGACGGGATCCCATTTTGCAATACTCGGCGGTTCGGTGAGGAGCAGGCCGATTCCATGTCCGAGTCTCCCCGCATTAAAGGAGAGATCGATCCCTCGTTTTCTCAACGCTTCCTCACAAACCTCAACGATGTGGGCACCCGGCACGCCGGCTTTAACCGCGCCAATGCATTCAGTGGTGATTTCTATCACGACTCGCTGGTATTCCTTTTGCTCCCGGGAAGGTCCCCCGATAACGCCGGCACGGGAAAAATCCGCCCAGTAGTCGTTTACCATAGCTCCCATATCAACCCAAACCATGTCACCCCGTCTTACTCTTCTGTCCGTAGGTCTTCCACTTATACGCTGGTAGTTTCCCTCCCCAGAAGTCACCATGATCCAGAAGTGCTCCGCCCCATGCTCTACCATTTTGCCGGTGAGGAAGGAGGCGATTTCCCTCTCGGTCATGCCCTCTTTGACGAGGGGGAGTCCTTCGACGTATCCTTGGGTGGTTATCGCTTTGGCACGGCGAATCCAGTCAAGTTCACGTTGCGACTTGATCATTCGCATTTCCCAGAGAATCGGGGCGGCATCGACGATCTCGAATTCGTGGAGCTCGCCCTTAAGAAGGAGGAAGTCTCTCACAGGCATCCCGATCCTCTGTTCCTGGCCGAGTTCCGCTCCTACCGTCTTGCCCGTCGGTTTGTAACCGCGGATTCTTTCCGCAAGCTCTCTGATCGGGGCATCCAGCAATGAGGTGTAGGTGCTTATGGTCTCAATCCAGGTGGTTGCGGAAGCATCCCCCACGATGAATACATGCACCATCATGTGTGGATCGCCTTCGAGGGGAAGGAGGAAATAGTTGGGGCGGGCGATGGTGCCCTCCGGCGCTATGGGGCGATGCCCCGTAAAATAGATGTAATTCCGGTCCCCCGTGACAAAGAGGAGGTCTATCCCCTCCCGGGCCATCAACTCCCGCGCTTTCTTGACACGGCTTTCGTACTCACGGACCGGAAACCAAACACTCTGTCTCATCTTGGTCCTCCTTGTTCAGGCTTGATAGGGTATAGCTTTCCATCTTTCCCGTCAACCAGCGTCTCTTGAGGCGCCCGACTTGCAACGCTCCCTGTCCAATGATGAGGGTTGTGGGGCTTACGCCTCAAAACTTCCACAAAAAAACATGTGATTCTAATCGGTTAAGAGAACGGGTGGGTGATATGACAGCCTCCTGATTTCAGACGCAGATTTCGGAGAATCCAGAACCGACACCCTCTGACTGTTTCAACCGCCAGTCCTCACCCATTCTAGTCCCCTGAGTCCAGGAATCAACCAAAACCTCCCACCCTGACAAATTCCTTGACATCCCCTCATAGTGTGCTTTAATAGCCTTAGAACTCCGCTCTCAGGGCAGATAGGAGGGTTCAAAGGGTGATTCTTGCGCTTGTTTGGTTCTTTGGCCTGCAGGTTATCCCAATGAGTACAAATCCTGTGAGCGTGCAAAATGTGGAGGCTTGACGCAGATGAAAGAGCTAGTGGAAAAGATAGTCCGGGCACTGGTGGATTCTCCCGAGGAGGTTGTTGTGCAAGAGATCAGAGGGAGACAGTCGGAGATTTTGGAGATCAAGGTGTCCAAAGGGGACATCGGACTATTAATCGGGAAGAAGGGCGAAAATATCACCGCCATCAGACGAATCGTCACAGCCGCTGGCAAGGGCAAAAGATACATCGTGGAAGTGATCGAGGAAGATCGTCACGATCCGCGACATCGCCATGACCAACCCCCTTGAGATCCCTCCATGGATTGAGCTTATGATAAGGAAGGCAATACTCACCAAGGAAGCGTTGATGGGGACAATTGAGAGGGTGAGAGGAAAGATCCGAGGGCGGTCGGTTTTCATTTGATCCGGAATTCGTCAGTTCCGGAGTGGGGTGGTGAGCATCAAATATCGTTAAATCCAGCCTGGATCTCTCGCTAGGGCTTGGGGTTTTGATATTCTCACGGTATTCTCACCTTCTGAAAACTCCAGATATTGGCAAGTTATGTTGTTAGTTTAATTCATCTAGTCTAAACTAGAACTTGTACTAGGTGCTCATTGGGTTCGTCTTGATTCCTTTATGATTTCAATTTGTTACAAGTCCACGCTGCGATAGTAATTGCCTTGTATCTTCGTAGGGTTAGCTTAACTGACAACGCAAGGCAAGGTCTCTGAAATTTATAGTCTTGAGCGAGAAGGCGTGAGATTCAGGTGGAGGAACCACTGGCCGATCTTGTCTTTTTCAGGATAAGAGTCCTATTCAGGCAAGCATCCTTGCCTTGCCTCATGGCGAGCCACTTTCCTCCCGCCAGCAAGCTGGCGAGTACCCAGTGGGGATTCTTATGAAGCCAACGTCCAAATCAAATGATTCACAAAGCACCCAAGGGCCCCTGATCGCACTGCGCGGAATTACCAAATCATTCCGCGGGGTGATTGCCAATGATCACGTGGACCTCGATATCTATGGCGGAGAGGTCCATGCGTTATTGGGGGAGAACGGCGCTGGCAAAAGCGTCTTAATGAAAATCCTATACGGCTTTTACCACGCCGATGGAGGGCAAATCCTCCTTAACGGAGTGCCTATCTCCATCCAATCGCCGCACGACGCTCGAAACGTGGGCATTGGCATGGTGTTCCAGGACCTCAACCTGATCCCGGTCTTCAGCGTTGCGGAAAACATCGCCCTGTTTCTGCCAGACCTGAAGGCGGTATTGAACCCGAAAGAGATTGAACGGCGCATCATCGAAATTTCGGATCGCTATGATCTGAAAGTTGATCCTCATACTTTGGTGTCGCAGATTTCCATCGGTGAACAACAAAAGGTCGAAATTCTGAAACTGCTGCTTTCCGATGCACGCCTGCTGATTCTCGATGAGCCAACGCGCGTGCTTGCTCCGCACGAGGTGGAGGCTTTGTTCGGCGTATTGGATAATCTGCGCAAAGATGGCTACGCAATTATCCTGATCACCCATAAACTGAAAGAAGTGCTAGAATGCTCAGACCGTATTTCAGTGCTGCGCA
>CAYGBE010000236.1:0-4862 GCA_964348065.1 uncultured archaeon | reverse complement strand
GTTATGAGTGTAGAGTTCGTTGCCGCATCGAGCACGTCCTTCGAGCTATTGGCAGCACGAACTCAGATGGCTTTCACGCTAGGGTACCATATCGTCTTTGCCTGTCTGGGAGTGGGGCTTCCTGTCTTGATGCTTTTCGCCGAATGGCGCTTCCTCAGAACCGGCGACGAGGTTTGGAAAACACTAGCACGCCGCTGGTCTAAGGCTTTTGCCGTGCTGTTCGCAGTAGGGGCGGTGTCGGGGACGGTGCTGTCCTTCGAACTGGGGCTTCTGTGGCCGGAGTTCATGGGCACCTTCGGCTCAGTAATAGGGTTACCTTTCACTCTGGAGGCATTCGCCTTTTTCCTGGAGGCGATTTTTATAGGCGTCTACCTCTACTCCTGGGACCGCCTTTCACCGCGGGCCCACTGGCTGTCGGGCTTCCCTGTGGCTATCGCTGGCATCACATCGGCTTGGTTCGTGGTAACAGCGAACGCCTGGATGAACACTCCCCAGGGCTTCCGTATGGTGGAAGGGGTGGTCGTGGAGGCCGACCCCTTCACCGCCATGCTGAACCCCGCAACTGGGGCGCAGACTGCCCACATGATTATCGCTGCTTACATGGTAGCCGGGTTCATCGTGGCCTCGGTCTACGCCGTCGCCCGTCTACGGGGAGCGGATACTTTGTACCACCGGCGCGCTATGGCTCTTGGCCTGGCCCTTGGGACAATCCTGGCCCCTGCGCAGGTAGTAGTAGGTGACTGGGCGGCCAAGGTTGTGGCAAAAAGCCAGCCGGTAAAGTTGGCAGCGATGGAGGGACAGTTTCGCACCGAGGCCGGAGCGCCCCTGCGCCTTGGAGGACTCCCAGACGAGAAGAGCAGGGTCACGCGTTACGCCCTTGAAATTCCTGGAGGGCTCTCGTGGTTGGCCTACGGTGATACGCAAGCTGTGGTAAAAGGGCTCGACGAGTACCCCAAACATGATACGCCGCCGGTAGCCGTCGTTCACATTGCATTCCAGGCGATGGTAGCAATTGGTACATGGCTTCTTCTCCTGGGTGCTTGGGCTGGATTGTCGGTTTGGCGTCGCCGTCGCCTCCCTGAAAGCAAGCTGTTCTTGTGGGCCGTTGCGGCGGCCGGACCATTGGTTGTAGTGGCCCTAGAGGCAGGATGGGTGGTGACCGAAGTGGGCCGACAGCCCTGGATAGTGCAGGGGATCATGAGGACTGCCGACGCGGTGACCAACGCCCCCGGTATCCAATGGTCGTTGGCCGCGGTATTGATTATCTACTCGATTCTGACGGTGGGTGCCGTTGTGGTACTGCGGCTTCTGGCTCGGACTCCTTTTACGGAGGTAAATCGTGGCTCCTGAGCTGATAGTTCTTGGGTATATAGCCATAGGGCTTACGTTCTATGCTTTATTGGGCGGAGCCGACTTCGGGGCTGGGGTTTGGGAGTTCAACACCGCCCTAAGGGCCTCAAAGAAGGAACGTGAGCTTATATATCAGGCTATTGGGCCGGTGTGGGAGGCAAACCATGTATGGCTGATTTTCGTCCTTATAGCGCTGTTTAGCGCCTTCCCCCCTGCTTTCGCCGCCTTAAGTCGCGCTTTGTGGATACCCTTGATGCTGGCCTTGGTAGGTATTGTGTTTCGGGGCGTGGGATTCGCCTTTCACTCCTACGCGTCCGGGGCAGTGCGCCAACAGAAGGTGTGGGGAGCAGTATTCGCCCTGGCTTCGACCGCCGCTCCATTTTTCTTGGGGGCCGTTGTCGGGGCAGTCAGTTCTGGCGGCCTGGGCGTTACGGCTCGGGGCGACTTCAATGGTGATTATCTGACAGGCTGGATCAGACCGACGTCTATCTTCTGCGCTTTCTTCGCTGTTGGCTTGTGCGCGTATCTGGCAGCCGTATATCTAGTTAGGGAGGCTGACAACAAGGGCGACCCTGCCCTTACAACAATCTGGCGGCGCCGGGCACTAGGCACCGGCGCCTGGATGGGAGTTCTGGCTATGGTCGGATTGGTTGTAGTGGCTATGGACGCTCCAGTGCTTTGGGAAGGGTTTAGGGAACGCGCTTGGCCTTTTGTGGCCTCATCGATGCTGGCGGGCCTCTTTTCCCTCTGGACTCTTTGGCGGCGCCGTTTCAACGCGGCGGTAGTAGGAGCTGGAGCCACAGTTGCGCCAGTGTTGTTGGGATGGGGCGTCGCACAATACCCGGCAATAATACCGCCTGCTGTGACTATCGAGACAGCCAAAGCGCCTGAGACCGTCCTGTGGGTGATAGTTTGGGGTGTTGCAGGTGGAACCGTGCTGCTTGCCCCGTCGCTCGGTTACCTTTTCTACCTATTCAAGGCAAAGCGTCCCAAACTTTAACAAGTGGTCAACCTAGGGCTGCAAAGCACCCTTAGTGCCTAATTAGGTCGGGCTTCAGAGAGAACCAGCTAAGGGGTTTTGCTCGGAAGGGCCTGGATCGTTGTGTGGTCTAAACAGTGTTTTCTTTAGCCTTTGACCCTCTTTCCTGACGTTCTTCCAGGATAGACAAAATCTCTAAGCAAGTAGGCCTGCTCAAGCCCCCTGTTTCAGTGACCTACCTCTAGTCGAAAGGTTGTATGTCATCTCTAAGCAAGTTGGCCGAGTCACCTTCACTTTTTCAGTGACCCACAACTCATCGAAAGTGCGGACTCCACTATGGAGCCTACCCTAGTGGCTTTTAGCTCTAGGGGTAATTTCTTTAGAAATCAATACTCTCGTAGGTCGATCTGAGCAGGGCTAATTTCCCGGGAAATTAGAAACTGCCAAGTTAATTAGAGGGAATGCATCTTTCAAAAGAAATTACCCCTTCGGCCTAGAACCACTAAGGGCAAGAGCATTGCGTTGTTGAAACTTTAGCTCTTCACCGAAAGGGAGCCCTTGAGACGTCCAACCTGCTCAGAGATGTTACATGCTCTTTGCTTAAGTGTTGTGGCTCCTAAGTGGCGATCTGACTTAGTTACTAAGAGGGGAAGGAAATAAACTACTCGATATACTAGGGCTGCTTCAGCTTTTTCCGGAACGTATTACATTTTTAGAAGCTGAGGAGCCAGAAATCATCTTCTTTGAAGCCATGATTAGGCGCACTAATTTCTTAAACAAATATGATATTTGGAAACCCCTTCGCTTTTGTTCTGCGAAGAAGGTTTAAAAGCCAACCACAAGTCGTCCCCCGACAAGAATGACTTCGTCCGCTTCCTCTACACCGGCTGGGTCGAATATTATCTGGATGTGGGGCCCGAAGGCCAAGTGTGGATTAACGTATAGCCGATAGTAAGTCTCGAGCATCCCTTCGTTGGTTAGAGCCCGAGGGTCCTCGGCGGCCACGGGCCGGCGCGTGTTTCGAACAAGCTGGGCAAACCCCACCCCCACTGCGTCATCCGATCTCCCCCAGGGGCCACCCTGGATCTCCATGCCTCCCGACCAGAAGTAGGGAAAGTCGAAGGTCTCGAGATCCTGATAGGAGAATCGGCCAAAGAGGGTAATGAAATCGTTAAGCTTCTGATCTAGGCTGGCCGATACACCAAAGGCTCGGCGGTCAGTGTTGGAGGGGTTATCCAGCTCGGTGTGCTCACCCGAATTAAGCCACCCCCCGGCCCTGTAGTGGCCTATCTGGCCGAACGGCTTGAGGACCAGCTCGACCTCCCCCATTGCGAAGCCGTCTTCGAAAAGGTCTTCGAAGTCGGCGTCCCCCTCGCCAGCCCCGATCTGAAAGATTAGGAACTCGGGCACCGCCCGCCACGTGAGCCTCCCGCCAAGGCCGTTACCGGTCGGAAATTCGATGGCCGGGCTGTTGATGAATGCTGAGCCTAGAAACTGGGTCACCTCATCTCCGGCGGCGGCGCTCTGGTCGAAGTAGTTCGTCAGGTCAACCTTGCCCACTGTAAAGACGAGGGGTGACTCGGCTAAGCCTAGCTCCACCCACGCCTCGGTGACCGCGAAGCTGGCATCACTTGTGGGTCCCACATCACCATTTGGCGAGAGGTTGGTATCCAGTTCCTCGGTGAGGCCAAGCCCGTCGCCTCCCTCGGCTTGTATATAAGCCTCACCCAGGGTTCCCAGCTCCACTTCCAAAACCAGATCGTAAGAGGCCTGACCATCCACTGTCCGGCCCTCAGGGGCTAGCCCTGGCGCTTTTCCATCGTCGACGATGCCTTGAATCGAAGCTTGTAGCTGAGCTCCAATACCAATCCCGATCTTCTCTTCGAGAGCCTCAATGCGCTCCGCTACCGTTGGGGCTATCCGAGGCCGAGGGGGATGTTCGGCGGCGAGCGCCTCGGGGGAAGGAGTCACCTGCGCTTCAAGTTGAGTGAGCTGCTCCCGAAGACTTTGCAGCTCAGCCCGCAAGCCCTCGAGGGTTGCAAGTTGGTTCTCTATGTGGGTTATTCGCTCTCTTAGCTCCGAAATGCGCTCGGCTCCAGCTTCGTGCTTCCCTTGGGCTGATGAGGCGGACGGGGTGATAAAGAGCATTAGAAATGCTACGAGGCTCACAATCAATACCTTTTTCATGACAAAACACCTTATCCATGTGTGAAACACACACTCAAGTCAGACTGATCATGATAAGATTTCTGATTTCTAAAGGATAAGGTAGATGCGTGATAGTGGAAGCCAGCTTCCCCTTCTAAAGCAGTAATGTTTTTAATAATGTTACTGCCATTTACACATCAGCCGTGTAGAACTCATTACTGATTTAAGGATGACCTGGACTGAGAATCTAAGTATATTTCTAATATAGGTTTTCCTGAAAGTGACGCAACTACCGTTCACGTCCGAAAAATGGCTCTGGGAATCAGAGCCTACCGGACCTGTTAGAAAGAATGCATATTGTTTAAATTGCCTCGATTGCATGAAG
>CAYGBE010000235.1:0-2793 GCA_964348065.1 uncultured archaeon | reverse complement strand
GATCCGGAAGATATGAGTCGGCGGGTCATGGGGGCTCCTTTCATTTTTGGGGCGCTGAGATTGCCGCGTTCCCTTTCCGCCGCGGCGGACTCGCAATGATATTATGAGAGCGCGCCTCCTTTGGCAGGATTATAATCCTGCTGAAGTCAAACCCATAACAGGAGGCGCACAGGATGAATATAGCCTTTGATTCGCACAAGCGCTATACATTTTGCTCGATCGCGAATGTTGATGGACACGTCGTCAGGGAACAGCGGATTGAACATGAACGAGGAGCACTGGTTTCTTTTTTGTCATCGTATCCGTCGGACTCACGGGTTGCGGTGGAAGCGATCGGCAACTGGTACTGGATCGTTGATGAAATTGAGCAAGCCGGAATGATTCCCCAACTGGTCCACGCCCGTAAGGCGAAAGTGATGGTGGGTTGCATCAACAAGACCGACCGGCTTGATGCTCGTGGGCTGAACCGGCTGCAACAGGCGGGTACCCTGCCGACGGTTTGGATTCCCCCGGGTGAGATCCGCGACCGGCGAGACCTGCCACGGACGCGAATGTACCTGGTCAATCAGCGGACCTGTCTGAAGAACCGCGTGTATTCGACGTTATCCAAGTATGCCTTGGAAATTCGTGGGGTCAGTGATATCTTCGGCCGCCGGAGCCGTACACTCCTGCGGCAGCGGATTGCCTCTCTTCCGCCGCAGACCCAGTACGCGGCGGACTGTCAGTTACAGCAGATCGACGCCTTAGGTAAGGTGATTCGGGGATTTGATGCCCGGATGCGGGAGGAATTCGACGAGACCGAAGAGGTCAAGCTTCTACGATCGATGCCAGGGATCGGATTCATCTTTGGCATCGTGGTCTCGACGGAGGTCGGGGATGTAGAGCGGTTCCCTGGGGCAGCACATTTGGCATCCTACGCAGGTACGACACCGCGAGTTCATGCCTCAGGGGGCAGAGTTCGGTATGGCAGGCTGCGTTCTGATGTCAATCGTTATCTCAAATGGGCCTTCTGTGAAGCGGCCAACACGGTTTGCATCAATCAAAAACTCTGGGCTCAACGGCATGTGGCTCAATTATATACCAGGATACGTCACCGGAAAGGACATGCCACGGCTATCGGAGCTGTTGCCCGACACCTAGCAGAGGCCACCTATTGGATTCTAACCAAGAAAGAGGAGTACCGGGACCCTAG
Source organism: uncultured archaeon (assembly GCA_964348065.1). Taxonomy (GTDB): domain Archaea; phylum Aenigmatarchaeota; class Aenigmatarchaeia; order Aenigmatarchaeales; family Aenigmatarchaeaceae; genus CS1-C013. The sequence continues at coordinate 1,601 of CAYGBE010000235.1, read as the reverse complement.
TCTTAAGCAGATTTTGCCAACAGAGGCGTAAGCGCGGGCACGTCATGAGTCCTCAGAGACTCGAGCAATGATTGCGACACGCCACTGAAACAAGATCATGCCGTGATAACGGCGAAGAGATGACTCTGGCAAAACCGGCCTCAGACCAAAAGACCAGTGGGAGAAAATCGATTGAGACCAAATTGCTGATTTGACATGCGCGCTTTCAGAGATGACGACCCGGTAACACTTTCAACCTCGACGGAAGGGTGGCAGCCTCAAACTTGATCTTATGAAAGGGCCGAGTCCCGCGTTATGTTGGGTTATTGACGAATCCGACACACGCACTAAGGAGACCCGGCCATGCGTACATCGAATATCTATGTTGGCATCGACTTGCACAAGTCGAAGTTTGATTTCGTGATGATGACCGTTGAGGGGGTCGTGATCAGCTTTGGAACGCGATCAACGGCTTTGGAGGATGTTGCTGATTTTGCCAGTCAGCTTGGTCGGCGTCATCAGGTAGCGCTGGAGCCGGTGCAGAGCAGTTTTTGGTTTGTTCGTCAATTGCGCCCCTATGCTGGTGCGGTTCACCTGGCCAACCCCGGCAAGGTGCGTCTGATTGCAGAGTCTCGTTTGAAAAACGATCGGATAGACGCCCGGATTCTGGCTGATCTGCTCCGGGTGGGGTATTTACCGACCGTGTATGTTCCGGATGAGCAGACCCTCCAGTGGCGGGCATTGGTCTCACACCGGATTCGCCTGGTGCGTGATCGCACTCGCTTGAAGAATCGTGTGTTGGGACTGATCAACCGGGAGGGTCATCGCATAGCCGCCTCCGATCCGTTCGGGAAGAAAGGTCGGGCGGAGCTGGAGAGTCTTCCCCTACCGGCCTGGCTGCGCTCTCAGGTTGAGGTGAATCTTACCCAGATTGATTATCTGACCGTCGAGCTGGGGTCGGCTGATCAACTGATCCGGGAGGCGGTGGCTGCCGATGCGACCGCCCAGCTTCTGTGCAGTGTCGATGGTGTGGGGCCATTTATCGCCTTGGCCGTACGCTCCTCTGTTGGTGACATGAGCCGTTTCAAAAGCGCCAAGGCGTTTGCTGCCTACACCGGGCTAATCCCTGGCTATCGGCACTCGGGAGACCGGGTCCGCAATGGTCGGATTACCAAGCAGGGGGTGACAACACTCCGCTGGGCCTTGACCCAGTCGGTCAATCACGCGATTCGTCGCTCCGATTATCTGAGGCGATTATACCGCCGGGTTTGCTTCCGCTCGTCGGTGCCCAAGGCGCGAGTGGCGGTGGCGCATGCCCTGGCCAGAATACTATATCACGTCTGGATGGAAGCCAGACCATATTACCGCGATAGGCGGCTAGTACACACTTCCGTACCGATGAACGATCCGGTCGGCTCGTCCCCAAACGTCGGTGCCAAGGCACCGGAAACTTGATTGAGCGCCGGATCGAGGTAAAAACTCATGGGTGCCGTGGCCCGAATAGGTGTTTCATACTCCGTACGGAAGAGAACTAAAAAAGCTCTTGACACAGGCCCTTTCATAGGCGTTTGGGGTTGAATGAGGAAAGATGAGCGGCAGACGGACTCATTTCGACACGCCAG
>CAYGBE010000234.1:0-3415 GCA_964348065.1 uncultured archaeon | reverse complement strand
CCTGCGGCATCCTCCCGGCCGTGCTGCGGGGATCTCATGCCAGTGCCGGCCGCGCCGACCGCTTGTCCCCGGTTCCCCACTCTGTCTCGGCGTCGTGCCCTCCCCGCAGATGCTGACAGGGTCTACTGGGCACAGTTGCTCTCTAGCGAGCCATGAATGGGCAACTGTCCAGAGTCTTCCGCCTCTCGGAACGATGTGATTTCCAGCCCCCGCGTGGCTCCGTCTGAGCCCCGAAGGCCGGTCTCATCGTCGCGTAAGAAGCACGGACGGGCCTAGAGTCCGGCACCCCTAGCCGCCGCTTCCAAGGCGCGGCGCGTACTGCGAGAGGGCATTCCAGGGGCGCGGGAGGCTGATGTTCGGGTTGAAGACGATGGAGACCCAGTGCTTAGCCCGGGTGAACGCGACATACAGGCGCTCGTTGATGTCTTCGCCGGCGAGGTCGCCGGGCGCGATGACTACGCATACGCCGTCGAACTCACGATTCTTCGCGTCATGAACGAGCATGAGTCTGACACCGCGTGAGCGGGCGACGCGGTGAGCGATGTCACGAGCGGAGAGCTCCATCGCAAGGTCCGAGAAGAGACGGTTGGCGGCCCGGGTGGTCGGTGGGTCGGCAGGTCCTTGTCGGGCGACCGTGGAACCGGCCCCGCACGCCGTGAGGCTTGTGCGTCTCTGCCGGCCGCCTTCCGATCCGGGACCGGCCGCCGCGCTGGTAGCGCCCTGACACAGCCTCAAGCATATGCGGAATCGGCCGGAGTGCCAGGGCCGCCGCTCAGAGCGGATTCTGCCATGCGCCGCCGATTGCAGGGCAAGCTGCCCTGCTCGTCGAACCCCCCGGAAACCGACTCCTGGCGTAATAAACGTCTGACAGGGGGGTGCGCATGCAAAGGCGCGTATCGCGGGTCGTTCTTCCCACTCTCGTGCTCGGCCTGGTCTGCCTGCTGGCCGGCCGCGCTGCGGCGACTGTGAGCGTCGCCACGGACGACGGTGTCGTGCTGACCCTCAATGACGATGGGTCCTGGAACTCTCTGACGATCGATGGCGCTCCTGTCCCCGAGCTGCCTGGCGTGACGGGCGGGTTCGTGATCGCCCGCATGGAGGGGATCCGTATCCCCTGGCAGCGCAACGTGTTCTATGCGGGAACGCCGGTCACCGGAACTGCGACGCAGCAAGGCAGCGATGTCCACTTCACCGCTTCCACCGAGGGCATCTGGTTCGACATCACGCTCAGCGGCGGGGGGCCCTACATCGGAGTGGACGGGACAGTCACGGGTCCCGGCACGGACCGGGTCTTCATCGTCTACTTCCGGATACCGGTGGACGCAGACGGCTGGAAGTGGTGGGACCACGTCAACATGTACCGAACCATCGCGAACGGAAGCAGCAACTGGTACCTGTCGAACCGACAGAACCCGAACGTCGGCGTTTTCCACCAGGCGCGCCATCCCGACCTGTCGCTGAGTCCTTTCGGTTCGATCAGCAGGACGAGCGGGGCCGAGATGGGGATCTCCCTGTCGCCTCTCCTCTATCCGCCGTGCGCCTACGCGATTCAGTACAACTCACAGGGCGGGTTGTGGATCGAGTTCGAGTTGGGGACGACCCCCCGGACAACGAAGCACCCGAACACGGCCGATCTCCACTTCATCCTCTACAGGCACGACCCGGATTGGGGCGTGCGCAGCGCCGCGAAGCGGTACTACGGGTTCTTTCCTCAGTGGTTCCAGCAGGTATCGCGCGGCGGCAACTGGTGGTGGGACAAGAACGTCCGTCCCACCAACCCGGAGGACTTCGCGCTGGTCTACTTCGAGACCTACTACTGGGACGACCAGTACACCATCGACGCCAACATGTACACCTGCAAGTACCAGGAGCCCTGGTGCTGGCACCTGCCCTACCTCGAGGAGGCCACGATCGAGCAGAAAGCTCTCGACATCCCTGAGAACGATGTGACGGAGTGCATCGGGAAGGGGCAGTCAGTCAAGGAATCTGCGCAGTCTACCATTCTGTCCGGCGCCAAGAACCACGATGGCAGCTACATCGGCCCCGACGATCCCAGCCGCTGGGTGGATGGTGACTGGGGGTGTGGGACCACCTGGCGATGGATCACGAACCCCGACCCTGAGATTCCCAACTGGCGCAGCTTCACCATCAACGGCGCGCCGGGCCGGAACCGCGGCGAAAGCGTCCAGCACTGGGAGTGGTACCGACAGTGGGGACAGGAGCCCGGCCCCGGCGATACCTACTCCGGGCTCTATCATGACTCGGTCGGCGGCGGCTGGGCCGGCTGGGGCGCCGTCCATAGCTTCGAGCCCAATCACTGGGGAACCTACGACTACAACCCGGCCATCTGCATGGACCGGGATCAGCCAGCGGGCGTCGTCTGTATGTGGCCCATCTACTCGAACATCGAGTTCGCGAAGGTCGCCCACGAGCAGATGGCCTCCGAGGATCGCGTGGTCATGGGCAACGCCGGCGCCGAGTACGCACTGCAGCTGATGGCCCCGTTCATGGACATGTTCGGCGCCGGAGAACACTTCAGCTCGGACTCGACCGTGTTGGACCAGAGCATTACCCGGATGATCGCCTACCAGAAGCCATGCTCCTACCTGCTGGGAGGGCGCTCGGAAGCGGCCATCAAGAGCGGCATGCTCCTCGGCATCTACCCCGGCTTCGAGGGCGGCGAGAACTACGAGAGCTACCGGACGCTCTACCAGACATACATGCCCATACTCAACGCGCTCGACGTCGCTGGATGGGAGCCGATCACGGCCGCCCGGCTCAGCAACTACTCCTTTTACATCGAGCGCTTCGGACCGGACGATATCGGCACCATCTACCTGGTGATCCGCGCCACCGCTGCCGGGTCCACGGACATCACTGTCCAGAGCGCGGACCTCGGCTGGCCTGCCTATCCGGATGTGACCGTCACGGAGTGGATCAACGGCGGCGCCGTGAGCACCGGCTATGACGGCAGCGGCGATCTGGTGATCAGCTCGGACACGGTGGCGACCGACGACAACCGCATATACGAGATCGTGCCGAGCTGGTCCGGCGGCCCGGAAGTGACGGTCTACCCAGACACCTGGGAGACCTACACCAACGCGCCGGTCACCATAGTCTCGGGCGGGCTCGCCGACCTCGAGCAAGACGATGATGTCTACATGGTGGCCCGGTGCGACACCGCCACACAGAAGTACTCGATGCACTACACTTGGAACACGAGCTATACGCCGGCCGACGCCGTACGCATCACCGTTGAGTATCAGGGCAGGAACACGCGCTCCGACACGCCGCTCTTCCTGTCGTGGATCAAGGAACAGGACGTCGGCGGATGGACGCAGATCTACGGAGCCGATACCTGGTCGACAAGCGATCAATGGATGACCTGGTCCACTGCGGACACGGCCAGGTACCT
>CAYGBE010000233.1:0-2621 GCA_964348065.1 uncultured archaeon | reverse complement strand
TTGAGACCACAATATCTTTTCTTATATCCCCCTGCTCCACGAGTTTCATTTCCCTTTCATACTCGCCTTGGACTGTTACCAGCAAATCTTTTCAGTCCACCCCTACCACCAGGTTATGTCAGACCATCTCATACTATGTTAGGTTATAGACTCTATTTTCTACCATTCAAACTTGGAGAATTAAGATTGGAATATCATACAGCTATGGACTTGTATCCCTTTCTGAGTCTTGTCTTTTTATCCCTCTTACTAATCAATCTTGCAGGTGCCATATTGGGCTACGAGATAAGTAGAATACGTAGAATCCGAGAATGGGGAACCAGCACTCAGTGGAACCTGTTGGGATTTGTTTTGGGAATGATCCTCTTAGGGTGTTCTATTATCATGGGTCTATTCTATAAGGAAGTTGATCTATTGTATAAAGTTCTTATAGTCTATGGTGAGGGTCTGTTTCTGTTTGGAATCCTCCTGTTGGCAATAGTTATCGGAAGGATTCTTTGGTCAAAAATATCAGAATACAAAGCAAGATGAAGTAAACATCAGAAAAATGTCAAGTGTGAGATATTTGGAGAAGATTACTTACTTACTCTAGCCTATTGGTCCTTGTCTTGCCTCATTTAGAAGGAGCAGTTCTAGATTTTCTTCGGTTATTTGAGACCCTTCGAGTCTACCTCCAAGGCTAGTTTTGACTGTTGGAATAGTGTCGAGTCCTTTTATTTCTTCAATTAGCTTTTCGACTATGTTTTCTTTTGCCATGTCAACAATTTCAACTACATACTCATACTGTTTAGCCACATTTTTCACAAGGTCAACTAGTTCTTTCTGGTCAGGAGGTAAAGCATACTCATCTATAACTACCTCTTTTTCCTCTTCACCCAAGTAGATATGCCTATAATCTTTTGAAACCTGAACCCCAGCCGCTGGGTAACCGCCAGGAGCAGCAGCTGCCATTGCTCTGCTACCTCCAGACGCCACTCTTATCTTTTCAATCCTCTCGGTCTTAACACTCTTCACATAAACAGTGATTTTTCTATTCTCCATTGAAACACCCAACTCCAAGAATAATTGCTTACTATCCTACATAGTCAATAGAACAGTTCTCCTTAAAATTCTTGCATGCATGTATAGAAATTTCTTTCTTAAATCTTTAGTACAATCTAGAATGAAAGTAACTGTTAGAAGAAGGAACAATTGAAACCCAATAAACCTAAGACTTAGCTATTCTTTCTGAACAGTTAAAACAGAAACAAAAGAATCGTTGTAAGGTGAGAAGTCAAGTTTCTAAGACTTCTATTGTTGTATCTTCGAGGAAATATCCAACTACTACTCCTCTGATTGTGTACATTCCAGGTTGGAGAAGATAGTATTCGGTAACATGATTGAACGTTCTTTCAACATTGCTGAGAGGATGTACACAAATCTTGGTTAATGCTTGAATGAATTCCTTGCCAGCTGCCCATCTATAGAGTTGGTTGTTATCCTCATCGAATATTATGTAGTCGAATTGATATCCAGAAGTGAAATTTAGGCATACTTGTGAAAATGTGGGGTTGGATATTTTCAAGTGTATTGTTATCGTTTCGTTTATTCCATATGTTTTCTTATTTGTCCAAACTTCAAATCTCAAATTTTCAACAGTTGATTTGGGAATATTCACTATTACACCAGCAACAATAGAGACTCCAAGTAGGACAATCAACAACACAAATAGTGGAATCCTCCAAACCTTTTTCATCATGACTTCTCTAATTCTGCTGACCATAATTCCCTCACTCTACTTAGAGAAGAACATCCGTTATTTAATTCTACATTTTAGAACAAGCCGTAGTACGAATAATAGATTTCTCCTTAAATTATTAATGCAACTTCAACTGATATGTTATGGACTCGTTTGTTTCAATCGAAATATGAGTGAGGAAATTATAGTTGGGTTTCTTGAAGAGATTTGATCTAGCGGATCAGGAAACTAAGGTTATACTGGTTTGTGTTATCGGAATACTTTTGTTTGTGATACTTATTGGGCCAGTTTACACTTATCTTAGTCACCCTCCTTCTGATTGGGTAGACGTCATTCCACCAATAAGGGGAGGGACTCCAATGAATTTAACCACAAGTACTTTCAATGTGACAGGTGAAAAATGGTATATTGGTTGGTGGCCCGCTGAGTGCAGCCCACTGGATAAATGCACTATAAAGCTTTGCAATGCTTCTACTGACATGAAATTGCAGGAATTCGCTCTTTCCACCCAATGGCCAGAAGTAAGTGCTGGAACAGAAAATATTAAAACAATAGGCAGTTTCTATTTGGAAATTCAAGTTACATGTGAAGTATGTCAGAGGTCAGACGAGGCTTGGATTATTCGAGTAAGAGAATACAAACCCCAACTACCTTTTGGTTTGTGGATATCTTGGATCATAGTAATTGGAGTAGGGTTGACAATAGTGTTTGTTGGCTACGAGATATATAAGTCGATGAGTAGTTAACTCTTCGCAAATCTGAGTTTTATGCCCGCAAGTGTTAAGTTTATGAAATGTGAAAAAGTGTTTTGGGACAACAGTTGTCCATACAAGGAAGAATAATTACCAGAGTGTGTTCCCCAATGTGGAAGAGTCTTGGAAGA
>CAYGBE010000232.1:0-2676 GCA_964348065.1 uncultured archaeon | reverse complement strand
GGTTTGGAGCTTACATAAGTGTTTTCGTTAAGTGTATATGGGAGATGCCGGAAAACATAGTAAGGCTTCGGCAGTGTTATATTATCCTCTTGTACGGCGACAGAACAGCCGGCAACTCTGCCAGTAATACGCGAGAGATTCAAGTAAGCGTGGGAGGAATTATGCCATGGAAGAGTTAAAATACTTTTTTAGCTATGTACGCATGGATTCGGAATTCGTTCTCAAACTGGCTAAAGAGCTGCGGGCAGTCGGCGCGAACGTGTGGCTGGATCAACTGGATATACTCGGGGGCCAGCACTGGGACAGCACGGTTGAGAAAGCACTGAAGAGCTGCAAAGGCATGATAGCGGTTCTTTCGCCAGAGTCGGTGGCTTCCAAAAACGTGATGGATGAGGTGTCGTACGCACTGGACGAAGGGAAGCTGGTTGTGCCTGTCATTATCCGCTCCTGCAATATTCCATATCGCCTGCGGCGTGTGCAGTATATTGACTTCACTGCCGATTACGACACGGGATTCTCACAACTGCTGAGGGCACTGGGCATCGAACAACCCGTGCAGCCACTGGAATCCACTGCTGGCCAGGAGCCGTCGTTGCCGGAACGACCAGAATCAGCAGTAGGTGAGCAAAAGGAAGCAGAAGTACGCAGCAAGAGACAAAAGACTAAGGTGCTTGCCGCTATTTGCATTGTTATGCTGATTGCGATTGTTTCGATAGTAGTCTTCCTCAAATACTTTAAGACCTACAACCTGACCGCCACCGCCGGCGCCGGCGGCTCAATCAGCCCGACCGCCACGACCCCCGTCACCTACGGCGGCGAGAGGGTCTTTACCGCCACGCCCGACGAAGGTTATCAGATCGACACCTGGTCCATCGACGAGAAGCCAGTCCCAGAAGAAGGACGCACATTCGCACTCAGCAATATCCGGTCCAATCACACGGTTAACGTGACCTTCCGACGGCTTGAATACGAGGTTACAGGCACCGCCGGCGCCGGCGGCTCAATCAGCCCGTCCGGCGTGGTCCGCGTAAACTCAGGGGCCGATCAATCCTTTACGATAACGCCCAAGGATGGGTATCAGATCGACGATGTCTTGGTCGATGGTAACAGTGTCGGCGCCGAACCAAGCTATATTTTCAAAAACGTCACGGCCAACCATACAATAGCCGCCAGCTTTGCCCTCAGAGCAAGAACAGGCGATGTAGTAACCAACTCCATCGGCATGAAGCTGGTCTATATTCCCGCCGGTTTGTTCATGATGGGCAGCAGCGATTCAGCCGCGCAGTTGGCCGGAGATTACAAAGCAAATGAGTCGGACTTTGCGAACGAATTCCCGCAGCATCAAGTGCGTATATCCAAAGGATTCTGGATGGGTCAGACAGAGGTAACCCAGGGTCAGTACATGTCAGTTATGAATGAGCAACCGTGGTTGCGACAGAATGTTCAGAAGCATGTAGACTGTCCTGCTGGACTTGTGAATTGGCATAAAGCAGTAGAGTTTTGCAGAAAGCTGAGTAAGCTGGAAGGCAAAACATACAGGTTGCCTTCTGAAGCTGAGTGGGAGTATGCCTGCCGGGCGGGTACTACAACTCGGTTCAGCTTCGGCGACAGTGATTCGTCTCTTGGTGACTACGCGTGGTTTAGTCGCAATGCGAATGACTCACCTCGAATGATAGGGCATAAGAAACCCAATCCCTGGGGCCTGTATGACATGCACGGCAATGTTACTGAGTGGTGCAGTGACTGGTATGATAAGGACTATTATTCCAATAGCCCGAACGTCGATCCTAACGGGCCTACACCCGGCGCTGAGCGTTGTTGTCGTGGCGGCTCCTTCTACTCCCGCGTGAGCAACGAACTGCGTTCCTCTTTTCGTACCAGGCAAAAGCCATACGGTGAGTATAGGGGATTGGGTTTTCGTGTAGTTCGTTCCCAGTGATGGTCATAAAATCCTGCCACTATAATGTTCAGTCCATCTGAAACTCTGAATTGGGAATGAGAATCCGTCAGTTTGCAACTCAAATCAACGGCGAATTAACATGGTAAGTGCAACACGGATGTAGAGAAGACATTGCGTGGGAATTAAAGGGATACGACATATTTTTCGATGAGTTGCGCTTGCTAATGATAGGTTTTGATAGAGGACTCCGCACCAATTTTCAGCAGGGGCCTATCCTTCGATTACACTCAGGACAGGTTTTGGTAAGGGGCAAGCAACCCCCGACAGTGCCGGGGGCTAATACAGGGATTAGACGAAACCCCACGTGAAACGTGGGGCCAAATAAAGCTTCGCAGGAATGACCCCGCACCAAATTGTGGCAGAAGCCTATCCTTCGATTATACTCAGGACAAGTTTCGTGCGGAGCAAGCAACCCCCGACGGTGCCGGGGGCTAACAAAAATGCGCAGCCGAAACCCCACGTGAAACGTGGGGCTAAATATAACGGCGTAAAGGCTGCCTTCTAACTTCGGGGTTTAGGGAGTACGGGATAGCGTCTTTGCATAAACCTCAGGTCATCGCGTTCATCGGCCGGAGGGCTCATATTGAATACGCTTTCATCGCCCCAGGAAGCACGCATAGCCATATCAATGGTGCTCGGGTTGACCCACATGTGCATATCGGTGCTCCCATCCGCCCAGCCTAAGGTGCTCCTGTTTTTGCTGTGCCAGATTGCCA
>CAYGBE010000231.1:0-3024 GCA_964348065.1 uncultured archaeon | reverse complement strand
TTGCCCGGTGAAAAAAGGTGATTTATTAACCCCGGATACCTCAGTGGGCATAAATACCCCGCTACGTTGGCACAAGTTAAAAAGATTTTCGTAACTATATTCATAAACATGTTTTAGCGCACTTTCCCTTTTCACGTTGAACTTATTTTGGCGTGTATCTGCTGATACGAAAACGTGCGGTTCTCCGCTGTATCTTCGCCTGCTGGCAGGTAGCGTTAGCCTGCTGGCTAACAAGCGGATATTATAACATATTTGGCTCCGAAAATCAAGTGAAATCAAAGAAAATGTCCATTAGAGAACCCTGTTTAGAGTAACCGTGTGAAGCGTGAAGCGTATATCGTTGCTGGATGCTTGATGCTCGTTAGTGGGGAGTGAGTTAAAGTGAACTAAAGTGCCTAAAGTGAGATAAAGTTGGATGATGGATTCTGGATGTTCGGAAAAGTACCATCCACTTCGCTCAATGCTTTCGCTCAATGGATGCCAACCGCCCTCAATGGTCAATGGAACCTTAATTCATTTTTAGTTACATGGGCCAGAGGACATTTTTTGTATTAGTATTGTGCTAAAAACTTGTACACGGCGTTAAATATTAATCTCATCACGAAGATGGTTCAATATAGGAAGAACTTTTATTCTTCTTGTTTTTTTAGACTCTTTATCTTTTTGAGTGATGCTCTTGGGTATGTAGACGCGAGAAAAAAAGAGGTTTAAGTTTCCCAAGGTACCTTGTCGTAGCACATCTTTTTTTGTTCTAACTTTTGCTTTTGATAGTATCTCCTTCTGTAAGTTTCGTAGGTAGAATATATCTGCATAACCAACTAAAAACGCATCACAAGTCCTGAACATTACACTCAGATTCAAACGGCCATTTCTAAATTTGAAGTCACCTGAGATAGGACATGGTACGTAACCTGGTCTGAACTTATCGATTAGATCTGCAGGTCTTAGAAATACAAAGGATAAGTTGCTGTATCCTGGCTTCTCAGCCATTTCAGCAATGATATTCTCCTTTTGGTTGACACCTTGCTCAGACACGTCCTTCTTTCTTGGTCGGTCGGGATAGTCAATTAGCCTCTTCAGATAGCTTGGTTTGGTCGGACGGTCTTTTGGATTGGTGTAAACACGTGTTGCACGATTCCAGCCGCTTGCTCCTGCTTGACCAACTGTTTGCAGATACGAGTCCTTGAAATCAAGGAATCTTTGTAAACTAGAAGAATCATATTCAATTGAAAGTAGACAGTTAAGCACCTCGATGTAATTCCCGTTAGACACACCATTCGTAATGATAAGATCCCATAAACGAAGTAATGCCTCTAATTCACTTTTTGTTTCTAAAAGATAGCTCATTGATTAGTACACTCTTTCTGACTTTTTTTGTAAATGGTATTACTTATAGCATTACCTTCTTTTGAGATTGTAGTGTTCGATACAGAATCATCCACTTGACTTATACCGTTCGGTTCATCCACAGTGCTAATCTTACCATTGAGACCATCAATTTTTTCATTCACAATTTGTTTAACTTCTGTTGGTTTTTCAAAACTGGTCGATTCTGTAAAAGAAGAATTCGACACAAAGGATGATGCCATTGCTAAAAGAAACAAAATTATTGTAATTAACATACCATAAAAAAGAGTTCTGGACATACGTTTAACGTCCTGATATCTATATCTTTGTAAGACATGAAGAATAAAGACTTGTTGCAGATCCTCTTTGAAGAAGCCATTTGGTTCCTTAGCAGAATCATACCATCTTTTGATATTGTTCTTGTATGCATCCAAAATCTCTTTTTTTTGTTTCCTAGCAATATGATCTATTTTGCTGATGGAGGTTGGAAGTTTGCCTTTCAAACCATAAATGAAATACCAACTTCGAATGTCTGCAATGTATCTGTATGGATGATTTCTACCGATCCCGCTATTATAAAGATAGAGCAACGCAATTCCTGTGAAAAAACCAAATACTATTCCTATCCAGCCAAGAATAACCGTCAGGATCGGAAGATTTTCACTTAGATCTTTCAAGATGGCTGATAAAGCAGCAAATGCAGCAATTAATGCAAGACCTACAGTTAGAAATCGCAATCTCTGTTCATCATACCAATCATGACGACCAATAGCATACTGAATCATCTCCTTAAGACGTTCGGATAGTTCTATCTTCTGTTCATCGGACAAGTTAGCTTCCAAAAGATATTGTTCTTCCAATGAACGGGCTTCTTGTAGTAGCTTTCTATTAAATTCTTCCTTGTTCCCTTGATGTTTCAATGCCGACTCTTTTCAATAAATTAACTTCTTATCTTTTTTGAACATGTAAGGAAAACTACTTAAAGAACTGAGAGAAAATCAAGGTTTTTTTGCGATAATCCATGTTGAGCCTTGCTTTTTAGCGCCACGAATTAGTCCTTTACGACATAAACTTCGGATATAGCTACCGGGTCGCGATTCCATTTGTTTTCGGATACCTGCTTTGATAAGCCATTTCGTGGCTTCGACTGGCGTGACTACTTTCAACTTTCTTTTTCTCAACTTTTTCTGAATTAAGGAGTTTACCTTGGAAACTGTGTTGCTGCTCGATTCCATTTTCTTTCTCCTTTGGCCTTAATATAATAATCTACAATAAAGTACATATTATACAAGTCTTTATTGACTTTATGCTACCATTATGAAAAATCCACGATCACTTTATTTATTACTCAATTTCATTAATTTCTTTTCGTATCTCGCAGCACTCTTCACGATGTCCGCCTTACGCCTTTAGGCAAGTAAAATAACAGAAAGGGAGGTGGAAGGCAAGGGAAATCAATTTATTATTTTCTATTGACTATTGATTATTGGTCCAGCACTGCGAACCCCAACAGTGCCAGGGGGTAACAATAGTGGGAACCGCGTAGGACAATATCTGAGATAGTTGCTATTATCAGGTGGATTTGGTATCTTAGCGTAAAATTAAGCACAGAACTAAATTAATCTTAAACGGGAATTAGATATAAAAGGGCTCGTATTCGACATTAAGAAGTACGCC
>CAYGBE010000230.1:0-2933 GCA_964348065.1 uncultured archaeon | reverse complement strand
GGGATCGGCAGTTGGGTCGGCGGTATTTTCTGGAAGCAGAAGGTACTTCATAAACTGCGGCTTGCCTCGATGATGGTTGGCGTCCTGGTGGGATTGTATATCTTTTTTCTTCCGCACGTTTTTACACTTTTCATGGGCTCACCCTTTTATTCAAGGATATTGATATCTTTTGTATTGCTATCGCCCCTTGGGTTTTTCATGGGTATGCCTTTCCCCCTGGCTATGACATTATTGGGAGAAATCGGGCTAACCCAGTATGTACCCCGGATGTGGGGGATCAACGGGATCGGTTCGGTGTTGGGATCAGTTCTCGCCGTCGCTTTGGCCATCAGTTTGGGCTTCTCATACGCCATGCTCCTCGGCGCCATACTCTACTTTTCCATATTCTTTCTATTTTCTTTTGGATTTCGAGCTGCCAATAGGTATTTCCCCTAGAGCAATTACGGATTGGGGAAATAATTTCCTAGGCAAATCAAGTGGTAAATAAATCCTAACTCCCTTAATGTTGCTCAAAGTGAAAGACATGCCTAATGTGCCAGGTAATTGGTTATTGCCGCTAAAATGTCACGCCATGGCTGTCCCGCGGGAGGCAACTTCTTCCTCACGGTAATCTCTTTCCCTTCTAATTAGCCATTAGAACGAAACAAGTCTTGGCCATCCCGGTTTTCCGCGTAAAAACTATACGCCATTCACACGGGAATACAGGTCATTGGGAGTTTTTTACACAGAGGGCGTTTCTGTGAATTTTTGAAAAATGAATTAATTAGTAAAATCAACTACTTAAGAGTAACCGCTCTTAAGGTTTTGGCACAGGCTTTGCTCTAATGGAATGTAGACCCTGAACGAGAAAATCACACGACAAAATGGATAAAAGTTTTCGGTTTTCCATTGTGCAACATGGTCAGTGAGGGAAGCAAACCAAAGGGGGAAAGCGTGATTAAGGATCCAGTTTGTGGAAAAAGAATCAATCGCAACAAAGCTCACATCGTTATCGAATATGAAAAAGAAAAATATTATCTCTGTTGCCCTATGTGTCAAAGCGAGTTTGAGAAAGACCCGCAAACGTACTTAGTAGGAAGAAAAAAGAAGCGAAAAAAGAAAGGCTGATTACCGAAAAATGTGGAAACAATGTTCCAGTCGGATTCTGGTTTGGATGTGGTTCTTTCATTTCAGTTTTGATCGGGACAAGCAAATGTGGTGTGAGGCACTTTTTGGATTCTGTATAGCAATGGATAAGGAGGAGAGAGATGAGCGTTAAGACTTGGAAGGATAGCATGTTTGCGAAACTCTTTACGCGGTTTCCCACCCTGCTGGACAGGTGGGCCAAATCGCATGATTTTGTCAACAACGTGGATATTCCTTGGACCCCTTTACTAAAAGATACCAGGGACTCTCGAATTGCCTTGGTCACCACCGCCGGCGTCCATCTGCGGTCTCAACCCCCATTTGATATGGAGGACAAGGAGGGGGATCCCATCTTTAGAGAAATTCCTGCCGGGGCACAGATCGATGATTTGATGATTACGCACAACTATTATGATCATCGGGACGCCGATCAGGATATTAACGTGGTCTTCCCGATCAAGAGGCTTGAGGAACTTGAAAGGGAAGGGGTAATCGGACAGGTCGCGCCGCGGCATTTTTCATTCATGGGCCATATCGTTGGTCGCTATATCGAAACGCTCGTAAGTCGGACAGGGCCTGAAGTGGCAAAGAGGTTGAAAGCAGATAGTGTTGATGCCGTGTTCTTAACCCCTGCCTGAGGGATTTGCAATCAGTCCGTGGGACTGATCCAGAGGTCCATCGAGGCGGAAGGAATTTCCACCATTTCCATATCGCTTAACCGGATGATTACCGAAAGTGTGAAGCCACCGAGAGCTCTGCTGGTGGCATTTCCCCTGGGCCACCCCATGGGGAATCGTTTTGATAAGGAGCTTCAGAGGCAGATCTTGATGGAGGGGTTGAAGCATCTTAAGATAATTACAGAGCTCGGAACGATCGTGGACCTCACGGAGCCCTATCATATCGAGGGAGAACAGTGCACCCTTTGCGCGGTCGAAGTGGGTTGAAGTAAAGGAAGGGGTTGAAGATGCCGTTCAAACCACGAAACGTCCACTTTTTTTAAAACACCTACGACGGCGATCTTGAGGATTACAACAAAGATGGAGATAAAGTATTTGAAGGATATACGGGAAATTGCTAAAATTGTGTTTGTTTCATAGGTCTATTAGCTCTGAAAGGGAATACTGCCTTTGCGAGGTAGAGGTTATCTGGACCAAGCGGAACGTTGCAAAGACGCTAATTCGATAATGACGACGGTAAAGAAGAATGAGATAACGCTACGGCAATTTTAGGCAAAAATGAGGGGGAGTGTTTAAAATGGAAAAGGGTAAAAGCTACAGATTCATTTTGGTTACATCACTAATCTTTTTTGTGTTGGCCGGATATACCTTTGGTATCGCAAAGACCGAGGATGAGGAAAACAATATTTCCATTTATCGGCTCGTCGCCCCCGGT
The DNA here is from genome assembly GCA_964348065.1 of uncultured archaeon. GTDB lineage: Archaea > Aenigmatarchaeota > Aenigmatarchaeia > Aenigmatarchaeales > Aenigmatarchaeaceae > CS1-C013. The sequence continues at coordinate 416 of CAYGBE010000230.1, read as the reverse complement.
GTGGTAAATATCACGAGCGTGGTGGTTGAGCGGGACTTCTTTTTCAATCCGATTCCAAGGGAGGGCGCTGGGTCGGGCTCAATCTTCGACACCAATGGTCACATATTGACCAATCACCATGTCATCCGGGATTCCACCAAACTGGAAGTCACCTTAAGTGATGGCAGCAAATGGCCTGCAAAGTTTGTTGGTGCCGACCCGGACAATGACCTGGCGGTGATTAAAGTTGACGCGCCCAAGGGAAAATTGACGGTAATCCCTATGGGTGATTCGTCCGAACTTCAAATAGGCCAGAAGGTGTTGGCCATTGGGAATCCCTTCGGTCTGGGCCAGACACTGACGACGGGGATCATCAGTTCCCTGGCGAGGAGTATTCGTTCGGAGGCGGGGACATTGATCGAGGACGTGATTCAGAC
>CAYGBE010000229.1:0-3671 GCA_964348065.1 uncultured archaeon | reverse complement strand
TGGTGGACGAGTACCAGGATACGAATGCCATTCAAAACAGACTGCTCGGTCATATAGCAGAGGGACACGGGAACCTCGCCGTAGTCGGTGACGACGACCAGAGCATCTATCGGTTCAGGGGCGCCACGGTTAAGAACATACTGACATTCCGAGAAGCGTTTCCTGCGGCAAGAAGAGTAAATCTCAAGCACAATTTCCGATCCCTGATGCCCATCGTCGCCCACTCGCTGCGTGTGATCGAGAAGAACAGCGCCGCCAGAATGGACAAGGAACTCGTGGTCAACAGAGTTCACTGGAAAAACGACATCGTACTGGTACACGGAAGGACTGCCGCAGATGAGGCCCAGGGGATTGCGGAGACACTCCAGAGGTTAAAGGGTTCCGGCATAATCGAGAAATATCATGATGTAGCGGTCCTGCTGCGGAGCGTCAGAACACAGGCGCAAGCGTATATTGAAGCCTTCCGTCAATTTGATATTCCGCACGTCGTGACCGGCGATGTCGCATTCTTCGAGGACGAGGGGGTCCGGCAACTTTACAATCTGCTCGTCTTTCTAGGTGCATCCAAACCGTGGGGTGACAAGTTTGTACAAGAGCCCGTCACGAACCTGAGCAAGGCCACGGTGAAGGCCTTGAAGAGAATCAAAGACGACTTGACCTCAATTACGAGTCCGGAAGCGTTTCATGAAAAGGGAGTCAGTGAGAAGGCGGATATTGAGCGGCTCATGGCGCTTCTGGATCTGAAGAGGAAAGTACAAGCCAAGAAACATGCATCATTCGAGCACGTGTTCCACGATCTGCTCAGAATAACGGGCTGCTTTCAGCCCTCACAAGAAAACCCTCAGAAGGCCAAGAACGTCGGAACGCTTAGCGTCATAATTGCGGACTACGATAGATATGCCCCTTCCAGAAACATCTATCCGTTTCTCGAATACCTGAAGCTTCTGAAAGCGGGCGGCTTACCAAGCGCTTTGCCGGAGATCGAAGACGCTGTAAACATAACGACGGTGCACCAGGCAAAGGGTTTGGAGTTTCCCGTTGTCGTGATCGGGAGCGTAATGGAAGGTCGCTTCCCCACCCACCGCCGGAGGGCAGCGTATGAAATCCCTCATGAGTTGACCGCAAGCCGGGGACCGGAGATCGAAGACCCTCACGTCGTGGATGAACGTAAACTGTTTTATGTTGCGGCTACGCGGGCGCGGGACCTCCTCATCATTGGCACGGCTGACGTTGTTAACAAGCGCGGCGGCGGTCCTTCGCGGTTTATTGACGAGATGCTGGGGACCGATTTGACCCAGATACTCGAACGCAGCCGTTCCGCGCTTAGTAGGAATCTCAAGGTGGAGGCGCCCGGCAAGCCGGCGGCCGAAGTCCGACCGCGCCTCAGTTATTCACAGTTAAGCTACTTTCTACAGTGTCCTCTGAGATACAAGTACCTTATAATCGACGGTGTCCAATTCCCTTACGTTGATGTCATAGGATACGGCAACAATGTGCACAGGATTTTGGAGACCATTCACAAGAAAGCAAAGAACGGCAATATTGTCCGGGAAGAAGACCTTCCCTTGCTCGTTCGTGAGTCCTGGCTCCCAACTCGTATTATAGATGAAGAAAGGCAGGCACAGGCCAGGAAAGCTGCAGTTGAACAGATAGGCCGCTATCTTGAGTTGCATGCCCACACCCTGCACGACGTCAAGGATGCAGAGCTTCGCTTTTTTTTCGATTTCGAAGGGTCTCTTGTGTCTGGGCGGATCGATCTCGTGAGACGGCAACCGTCGGGGGCCGTAGAGATAGTCGATTTCAAAGCCAGTGAGTCGAGAAGAGAACAGTACGATCAGACCGAGCTGCAACTTAGTTTCTATTCCATCGGGGCCTCCGAGGATTTGTCTCTGAACGTCGGGAAGTGCACAGCCTACTTCCTTAAGGACAGTGTGAACTGGCATTTTGACTGGAATGACGAGAAGCGACAGGTAACGGAGAATGTGCTCAGATCAACGTTGGACTCAATCCGCAGAGGAGATTTTCAGCCGCGTCGAGAATACTGTCGCTGCTGCGACGAATTCAGAAACATCTGCCCGCATTATGCCAGGTAATCGAAGGGGGTCGCGATGCAGTTCTTTTACGACTTACTGAAGAAGGACATAGCCCAGTATGAAGGGCGCCATGATGACATAATCTACTTGGCTCCTGAATGGTATCGTTTGCTGACTAACCTTTTGGACAACCCCCGGCTGCCCAAGAGGCTGAGACCGCTTGTCAGTTGCGGCATTGCCTACTTCATCTTACCGGCTGACGTCATTTCGGAGGAACTGCACGGGCCTTACGGCTACATCGATGACATTTTCTTCTCAGCATATGTGGCCGATCAGGTTGCCAAGCGAACTGGCGATCAACAACTCCTTGTGGAGGCGTGGGAAGGAGAGGGGAACATCACGGAGCTCGTCTCCGAAATCCTGGCCAAAGAACACGAATTCGTCGCGGACAAGAAGGAGGCGATACTGAACTACACTGGGTGCTCAAGCCTTGTAGCGGACCTCGACACCCGGGACACATGCCGCGACTGAAAAAAAACGATATGAAATACCCAGGTTATCGGTCGTTCAGAAGAGCCCTGCGGAGGCATCTCTTCGCCAAAGTAAGCCTGCTGCTAGTAGTTCTCTTCTGTGTCGCTGTTGTTATCATCTATCAGACGGAGAAGCAGGCGAAACCTGACCAGACGCTCTTTGACTCTTTCACGACGGTCCTGGTCTTCTTCTTGGGCGAATACGGTGATACCCCCGCGACAATGCCAGGAAAGATCCTTTCGATCGTCCTGTTCATTCTAGGAGTAGGCGTCGTTGCCGCCATTATCGGCAAGTTTGCGTCTTTGTTTGTTGAACTGAAGAGGGAGGTAAAGATGCCAAAAGAACTCGAGCAACATATCGTGATTTGCAACTGGAACAGGCGGGGTGACAGAATAATTCGGGAGATCCACTCGCCGCTGGCTAGTCCGCAGACTGAAATCGTCATCATATCGGACAGCGAGATGAACGAGGCGGAGCTTCGGCAGCAAGCGGAATACGAGAAGGTCTTCTTCGTCAGAAGCGATCCGACTCTTCACGAAGTTCTCAAACGAGCCCGAGCTCACCTGGCGAAGAGCGTGATCATTCTCGCCGATCCGCAACACTCTGATCCTGATGCCAAGACCGCACTGATCGGGCTGGCAATTACCAAACTGGAAAGCGAGCTTCCGCAGAAGCCACGGATCATTGCGGAGGTGATGAATCACCACAAGATACAGCATCTACTTGATGCTGGTGTAGACGAATGGGTTTGCTCTGCCGACTACGGCCTGGGTATCATCGCGCAGTCCGCCCTTTTCGGTAAGCTGTCTGAGGTATATCAGCAGTTGCTGACCTATTCGAAAGAAACAAACGAAATCTACCTGGTTGGGAGCGACAAGTTTCCTCAAGAATTTGTGGGCAAGACGTTTGCCGAACTCGCCGAGGCATTTAACTCCAAACGGGTCTCTCACAACCCCGTCATTCTTCTGGGCATCAAGAGGAACGACCGGATAATTCTCAATCCACGCGCTCAGCAGTTTGATCAGCTCAAAGAGGATGACAGCCTGATCGTGATGTCGTTTGATCAGCCTGACCTGACACATTAGGACATTATCAGGCTTTGGGCAG
>CAYGBE010000228.1:0-3700 GCA_964348065.1 uncultured archaeon | reverse complement strand
TTTACGTAACAGAACTGGCTGCTTCGTGAGAGAAAAACAGCTTGCGGACAGCACGTGTCCTTGAACTTTTCGTATTTTTAGTGGTAACCTTAAACAAACGGAGGCACGTTCCCGAAAAGGTTAAGCTGAGGAGTTTTAGCACGCGTATTAGACTCAAGCACGTGTAACGACCATTTAAATAGTCCAAAAGAGAGTGATATATGTGATTGAGGGAATTTTGAATGATTAGTACAACACAATTACTGCTTGCTCTTATTGTATGGATCGCGATAATGGTGCGTTGGCGTCTTGCCCCACCATTTTTACGTCAGAGAATTTATGATGAACTGCACAGGCATCTTAAGAACTCTGCACCGCATTTACCTACCTTTGATGGCGTAAGTTTTGACAGTGGAAGTTCCACGTCTCGTTGATGTTTTCTTGTCATAAATAGTGCGGACGCTAGAAGGGGCGCGCGCGCCAGTGGTTTTTTAGCTGAACATTGTTGTCGTTGTCCGTTGCGTGCGCGATATTTCTTTATTTTGAAATGGATTACTATTACTATTAGTGTGAAAGCCCATGCGTAGAACCTCTATTATCATTTTAATATTCTTCGTTGTTGCGTGTTCCATTCTCCTGAGTTGGATTGCTGGCTTCTACACGCCAGAAAATGCGACATTTCGCGATTGGTATGAGTTAATTGCTGCCATCGTTGTTGTGGCATGCGTTCTCGGGTACTTAATTATCAAACGATATAGAAGGGAGGGCACGTTCCCGAAAAAGTTTAAGCCGAGAAGCGTTTGAGCAGCGCGGACACACGCGTTGTTGTGTTAGCAAGAAAGTTTTTTATCCCGACTAAAACTCTTGACTATGTTCCTCGCCATTTAAAGTATACGTAGCCCGTACACGTGTTTGTAGTTTCTCGTTTCTTCCACTGCCCCACTTGAGGCTGAGATCATTTGTCCAAAGATCATGAAATTCTTGTACATCAATGTTTGAATCCAATTTCGAATTGAGATATTCAATCAGTCTCAATATAAGGGCGATATGGTCTTTTATCAGTGGTCGCACAAGCATCACCTGCAATACGGCATTTGGGTCTTTAGTTAAGAGTAACTGATAGGCATCTCGAATAATTTGAAGGTGGTGTAGAAAACCTGAGTTGGTCACTTCCTCAAATAATTCAAGCAATTCGGCATCTACTACCCCAATATACATGTCCTCAAGTTTTCCTATCGTGTCCAAGAAAAACTTCGTCTCATAATAGACATAGTCATACCAATTCAAATTGTGTGGGCTAAAGGCAGGAGCTTGCTTAGAGAAATCAAGGAAAGGTAGTGCATCAAAGTACTCAGCTCTAAAAGCATCCGCGCACGCGAAGCATGCATGCGTATCGTATCGGCGTTGTGCGGAACGTGGGCACAAAGCGAGACGAAAGTCTCGCGCATGTATATCTACTCATGCCAATTAAATACATATAGCCAACAAGTTCAATTAGCTCCTTCCGAGTTTCCTACGATTGAAGTGGAGGTGAGAATTTGGACATTGAGTTGATGCGCGTTCCAGCCAAGGATTCGCATATTCAGGCTTGGATTGATTTTAGTGCGAAATTGAGTGACCTGGGGAAAAAAGGCTACAATTTGACTCACGCCACAGATACCTTTGTAGTCCTCCAGAAGTAACTTTACTAATTCGGGCATGTTGTGTGCGTGAGCAGAGCGATGTGAGGGGCAGTTGAGAATGGAGGCGGTGCGTTCGTATCGGCATGGTGCAGCGCGTGTGTGGAACAATATAAATGAGCGGGGAATCAAATTTTAACTGCGCGCGTACAGTGAAATAGACGATGAAGAGAGAAACGGGCAAACTGATAGGATTTGTTCTAGTCCTAGCCTCAATCATAATTTTCATTATTGGGGGAACGATTCAAGGAATCATTATCGCAAACAATGAATTCAAAGAACGATTGAAATCTGAAGGATTTGAGGTTTTGGAGTCTAATATAATCCGCAACGCATCGAACATATCGGCTGTAGAAACAGCGTCAGAATTTATAGAATTGGCACGCGAGAAAACGGTCTATTTCTACCAAGTGCTTTTTTATGTATTACAAGAAGAAAATACGACGTTAATAGCACATTTTTTCTCGCCGAATTCATATTGGAGATGGTGGTAGATGGAATTCTGGAAAGAGTTCAAATCCGAAAAAGAAGCACAAAAATGCTCTTGCGGCGCGCGCGTATATTCCGTCTATTTCGGTTATGTATTCAAAGCCTTTACTTTTGAATTTGTTTCTTTAACTCTTTTGCCATTTCACAGAGAACAAAGTTAGCCGTTACATTAATCACAGGTATTTTTGCGTTTATGTCTCTTATCGGTATTACGTTCTTGTATTGTGGCATTGAAGCCCACGAAACCAAATTCCAATGTATTTTACCTTCAAGTTGCTCCCTAACAACTTCCCTAGTCGGCGGCATACCTTGAGAATTGAAAACCACCCCCTCCGCCCATCTTAGCGGTGGTGCAAGCCCTCCAGGCTGGACACCCAAGCTTTGGTTCTTTATCAGATCTTCTAATGAGTAGTGAATTGATTCGTGAATTATCACTTCTTCCCATGGTTTGAAAGTAATTTTCACCAAGTTTGATTCGCTCTCTTCTTTTTTAAGAACCTTGAAAACTTAACATTTGTGCCAAATTTGTAGAAAAAAGAGAGGGTTATTTGCGTTTTCTGAATAGTTTAAGTCCATCCATTTCAGTGACGTATTGAAATCCGCTTTCTATTAGTTGAGTTGCTTGTTCGACTGTCATGGCGGCTTTGCAAGTCCATTCGTCTTCGTTGAGGTTGAGGAGTTGGGTGTAGATGAGTGTGGTGTCGAGTTTCTTGTGTCCCATTTGTTGTTTCGCAAGCAGAATATCTTTGGTCTTGTCGTAGAGGTTAGTGGCAAAGTAGTGTCGGAAGTCGTAGAGTCTGATAGTTCTGAGGGTTGGGTATTTAAGTTTGTCTGCAAGTCGGTTTCGTAGGTTTCGGTAAGATTTGCTGTAGTCGCTTGAAGTTCCAGAGAATAGTTTGTCTTCGGGGTTGCGGTGGTGTTTGTTGATGTATTCTGTTAATCGTTCCGTTAGGTTTGGAGATATGCGTAAGCTTCTGCTTGCTCCGTATTTTGCGGTGGTTGGATAAATAATCCTTTGTTGCAAGTCTGCGTCTTTGGTTTTGAGGTTGCATAGTTCGATTGGTCTTAGCCCTGTTTCCATTGACATTTGGAGTTTGATGCTTAGTGTCGGCTTGCGTTGCTGATTAACTTCGCCAATTTCTCCTTCGTTGGTATTCTGATCTGCTTTGATTCTTGTCTGTAGGTTGGTTTTTCCCATTTAATTTTGTAGTATTTGCAGTAGGCGGTGTAGGCAATTATCAGGTTTCGTTTGTAGGATTTGCATACTGCTTTTGTTGCTATATGATGTTTGACTTCTTCTGAATTGTTTAGGTCTGCGTGTTTGTCCAAATATTTGAATAGCTTGGTGTAGTTCTTGATTGTAGATTCTGCTTTGTTGTCGTTTTTCATTTTAATTAGGACATTCAAAAAAGTGGGCGGTGTGCTGGAATTTTGGGTGGTGTGCTGGACGTAACCCGCCTTTTGTTCAATGATGGCATTCAGCTAATCGGGCTACCCGCGCCTCATGCAGTCATTCAAAGGCGCCTATTTGCCCTTACACCTTGCAGGGCTGC
>CAYGBE010000227.1:0-3068 GCA_964348065.1 uncultured archaeon | reverse complement strand
TTGGCAGGGCTGCCATGCCCGCGCCGACCTTCAGGGACGTTCCCAGAAACTCTCTTCTCGTCACGTTTTTTCCATTCCTTTCCATTTTTTCCCCCTCCTTTTTTCAGAATTGCGTCTTTGTCGACGGACACTCCCCGGTTTTTTTACCAAATAGCCTTCTTCCTGTCAAGAAGAATCTCTTTAGTCTCCGGACTTCGTCTCGTATATCACCGGGTTATGCTCGCTAATCGTGCAAGGCAATTTCTGCTTAGTTCGGGGGACACCATACTTTTTTTGTTGACGACTAAAGACAAGAGCGTTAGGATGCGACCATGGCGCGAATAGCAAGAGTTGTGGCTCCGGGGCTCCCCCATCATGTGACGCAGCGGGGCAATCGCCGACAGCAGACTTTTTTCTGCGACGATGATTATCGAGCGTATCTTGAACTTATGGCCCAGTGGTGCTCACGCTGTGTCGTTGAGATTTGGGCCTACTGTCTGATGCCGAACCATGTGCATTTGATTGCGGTTCCGGAATCCGAGGATGGCCTCAGATCGGCGATCGGTGAAGCTCACCGCCGCTATACACGTCGCATCAATTTTCGCGAAGGATGGCGGGGACATTTGTGGCAAGGACGATTTGCCTCTTACCCGATGGAAGAAAGGTATCTTTTGGCTGCTGCCAGGTACATCGAGATGAATCCAGTGCGGGCCGGGCTCGTTGATCGCCCTGGAGAGTATCCCTGGAGTAGCGCCGCCGCGCACACTCTTGGACGGGACGATCGGCTTGTCAAGGTATCTCCTTTGCTGGAGTTTGTCGATGATTGGGGGAGGTTTACTAACGGGCAAATTTCAGAGCGAGACGTGAGTCTTCTACGCAGACACGAGCGCACAGGCAGACCTCTGGGTGGTGAGAGGTTCATCGACGGGCTAGAGAGGGCACTGAACCGCGGGCTTCATAAGCAAAAACCGGGGCCAAAACCCAATCGAAGGACGAGATAAGTATTGTGTCCCCAGAATTAAAAAAACAAAATTCGACAGAAAGATCGGTCAAAAAAACTTGACCTCTTCTCAAACGGTTCTTCGCCTTGCCCTAAAGCTGACGTCTTACCCTTTTCTTCGAACCACCGCATTGGAGAGTTTTACTCTTACTGTTGTTGTATTCCTTGGTCTCTTTGACTTTACTGGGATTATCAATTACTGCCTTAATCTCGGTTGAACTGGAGACCTTGAGATTAAAGGTATATGTGAATGATCCGCCTGCCTGTTGCAGTTCATGTTGTGGATCAATTACTCTGATTTGTGCACCCCCCCAGCCCTTATTGTTCCTATAGAGATATATACCGGTATTATCGGAACTCTTTTTTGTCCATACAGCATCTGGTACACGGCCAGGACCATTATTCTTTACCGTAACTCTGACTTTACAACTGCTATCAAGATCAATTTTGGTAATCTCGAGATCTGGATATCCTGGCAGAACTTTTACTGATAACGCCTTCTGATTATTGGTTTCCGAGATTTCTTCAACCCGATTATTTGGGTCCACTGTTGCTGTTATCCTGTAAGTATCAGCTCTGTTCAGACTCGCCTCTCGATTATATGATCCAGTCTTTCCCGCAGCAAGAGCCGGAATCTGAAAAATCTTAGGTTGACTTTCTCCACCAATCTGGAATTTGAGTTGGCATGGTTCAGAAGAAACTCCCCCTATGTTTTTCACAGAGACTTTGAACCATTTCCTGTCATGCGTATGCATTTTATCAGGTTTGTGAGTTATTTGAGTGACAACTAAATCCGGGAGACAGGATAACTCTTTTTCTTTTTCACTGATATGCCCGCTTTTACTGGGGATATGGGTGTAGGCCTTTACCAGGGTCCCTTTAAACTTTTTATTCTTAAGTCTGGCACTTGAAAATACATATTTTAATTTTGCACCTGGATTCTGTAGTTTTCTGTTTGGGTCAACCTCTACGATTTTGCTGTAAGCCCTATTCACATTGGCCCAGCCGATGTTAACGAATAATGCTTTACCCCAGGGATCTGTGTAAATGATCGGGTCAATCTTTTTATTGCTCGCATTCTTGAGTTCGACTTCAATCCCACAATCTTCAAGTAATCTAAAGCGGTTTACGACAATAAGCGGCTCCCCGTAATCCTCCGACACATAGGACGGACAGGTTAGGTTTTCCCACTTATGATTATTACTGTTACTAGATTCGGGGATAGCGTCATTTGAATCCAGATCAACTTTTACTCGTTTTGGGGAGGACACTTTAGCCAATGGGAGTCTCTTGGTCAGGATTCCACCAGGATTCAAAAGACGCCTTTGAGTATCAAAACTGCTTAAATCATAAGAGCCTACAGAGGTCCCAAAAACAAGACTGATCCTAGAATTCTCGAAATCTTCCAATGAGATAGTGCCATTTCCCTGGTTTTTTATGGTCGCCTGGGGGTAGCACTCAGCATCCAACTTGATTTCAATGACCACCAGATCCGGCTTGTTAGCGGAGAGACCTTCATGAGCAAAGAAAGAAAAAAGTACACCCATTAGACAAAAAAGAGCTAATTGTTTCATTTTTCCTCCTCCTTCATAAAAGGGTACAACGCTAAGGTAGTTTACCGATGTGAAGCTTTTTGATCGAATCGTACCGGGCTTCCTCGTCTTCAACTCGCCAGGAATCAATGAAGAGTTCAAGGTCTAGAGAATGCAGAAATGACGGAACACTGAGGGCAAGAAAGCGTGATATTATTTCGTCTCTTTATGCTTTCCTGCTGCTGACATTCGGTATACTATTAGGGTGGTTTTAGCAAAAGTCATGCCAAACCGGAAAGGTGGGCGGCGGTCTTGTAAGGAGCGTTGGAGGCTGGTTTGAGGTATTGGCCCTGAGGGGAAGGGGAACCAAGCAGGCATGGGATCAAAGGATACTCAGGCGACGGAGAGTCTGTCGAGCAGCCTTTGTCCGAGATGGACGATCTGGGCAAGGAAAAGGGGAAAACGCACCGATTGATGGAAGATTTTGGACTTCCCCGTGCAGAGGTGGCCCGCCGATCGAGAGCTTACTCGTCAAAGATTTCAACGCCATATCAATG
>CAYGBE010000226.1:0-3572 GCA_964348065.1 uncultured archaeon | reverse complement strand
TCATCTCTATATCTTCAGTCCTCTTAGCACCAAGGCTAGCTAAAACTTCAATAACCCTTTGTTTGATATTATCTCCCATCTACTCATCCTCCTGCTCCAATCTTTTTCGAAATATAGTCCACAACTTCCTGAATAGTCTCTATTCCCTCAGCGTCCTCGTCGGGAATTTGGATATTGAATTTTTCTTCCAGAGCCATTACTACTTCAACTTGATCAAGTGAATCAGCTCCAAGATCGTCCTGGATTTTTGCCTCTAAAACTATTTCTTCTGGATCTACACCCAATTTTTCTAAAAAGATTTCTTTCACTCCTTCAAGAATCTCTTCATCGCTCAAGGTAAAAACCTCCTTTTCAAGGAACTAGGTCTAATATATGTTGGATCTATATCCAAGTTAAACCAAAAAGATCCGACTTTAGGATAATGATAAAGTCGGACCTTCTAAAAATCAAGCAAAAGGATTATTTTTTAGACCTTTACCGGAATTCCTTTTTTTAATATTCTCTTTAAATACTGCCCAGTGTAAGATTTAGGACTTTGAGCTACTTTTTCTGGAGTTCCTTGGGCAACAATGTACCCTCCTTCGTCACCACCTTCTGGACCCAAATCAATAATCCAGTCAGCGCATTTAATAACTTCAAGATTATGTTCAACCACTAAAACTGTATTCCCCATATCCACCAATTTATTTAAAACCAAAAGAAGTCTTTTGACATCATCAAAATGAAGTCCGGTTGTTGGTTCATCTAATATATATAAAGTTTTACCAGTGGAACGTCGGGAAAGTTCGGTTGCCAATTTAACTCTTTGAGCTTCTCCGCCGGAAAGAGTAGGGGCCGATTGACCCAAATGAATATAACCTAAACCAACCTCAAATAAAGTCGCGAGTTTCTTCTTAACATTAGGAATATTTTTAAAGAATTCTAAAGCTTCTTCAACTGTCATCTCCAAAACATCAGAAATACTTTTCCCTTTATAGTGGATTTCCAAAGCTTCTCGGTTGTATCTTTTCCCTTTACACTCTTCACAAGTAACATAAACATCTGGCAGAAATTGCATTTCAATTTTTATTACTCCATCACCACGACAAACTTCACAGCGACCGCCTCGGACATTAAAACTAAACCGGCCTGCTTTATAACCGCGAATTCGAGCTTCTGGAGTTTGAGCAAAAAGATCGCGAATCTCAGTAAAAACCCCAGTATAGGTAGCAGGATTACTTCGAGGGGTTCGGCCGATTGGCGACTGATCAATATCAATCACTTTATCTAAATTTGAAAGCCCTAAAACTTCTTTGTGTTTTCCCCAACTCACTTGGGCTCGATGAAAGTGGGCCGAGAGTCTTTTAGCTAAAATGTCGTTAACCAAGCTTGATTTCCCCGAACCAGAAACTCCGGCTACTATTATAAATTTCCCTAAAGGAATATGAACATCAATATTTTTGAGATTATTTTCAGCGGCCTTGGTAATAACAATTTCTTTACCACTACCTTTTCTTCTTACCTCTGAATATTCTATCTTCATTTCTCCACCTAAATACTTTCCTGTTAAGGAACTGGGGTTCTTTTTAATGTCTTCTGGGGTGCCAGTGGCAACAATTTTCCCACCGTGTTCACCTGCCCCCGGACCAATATCGATCACATGGTCAGCTGAGAAAATTGTTTCGGCATCATGCTCAACCACAATAACAGTATTACCAAGATCCCGAAGTCGTTTTAAGGTATTTATCAGTCTAATATTATCTCTCTGATGAAGACCAATTGATGGCTCATCTAGAATATACAAAACTCCCATTAAAGACGAGCCGATTTGGGTAGCTAATCGAATTCTTTGAGCCTCTCCCCCAGAAAGAGTGGCCGCAGTTCGATCTAAGGTTAGATAATCTAAGCCAACATTCAAAAGAAAACTTAAACGTTCTTTTATCTCTTTTAAAATCTGACGGGCGATAATTTGTTCTCTTTCAGTCAAAGTTAAGCTTTCAAAGAATTCTAATGTACGAGTAATTGAAAGAGTAGTAACATCATAAATCGATTTACGAGCTACGGTAACTGCTAAAACCTCAGGCTTTAGTCGTTTCCCCTCACATTTAGGACAAAGTCGAACCCGCATATATTTCTCAATCTCTTTCCTAATATAATCAGAGTCAGTCTCTTTGTAACGTCGTTCTAAATTAGGGATTACTCCTTCATAAGTGGTAGTATAGTCACCACCACCAAAACGACTCCCTGAGACTTTAATTATTTCATCACCAGTACCATAAAGAACAATATGTTTTTCTTTCTTACTTAATTCAGAAATAGGAGTATTGATAGAAAAACCATATTTTTCTCCTACTGCCTCAAGAAGTCTTAAGTACCAGCCCATTTTAGAAGTCGTTCGACTCCAGGGACGAACCGCTCCCTCAGCTAAGGTTAATTTTGGATTAGGCATTACAAGATCGGGATCAATTTCTAGCTTAGTTCCTAATCCGGTACATGCCGGACAAGCCCCATGAGGACTATTAAAAGAAAAACTCCGAGGAGAAATTTCAGGCAAACTAATTTGATCATAAACACAAGCAAAATGTTGGGAAAATACTTGTTCTTTGCCGGTCTCAGCATTTTTAACATATACTACTCCCTCACCTAAATTTAACCCAGCTTCAATCCCTTCTGATAATCGATTTCTCTCTTCTGGATCAACAGTTAAACGATCGATTACAGCGTCAATAGTATGTTTTTTGTTTTTATCTAAACTTAATTCTTCCTCAAGATCATAAATCTTACTATCAACCCGAACTCGGACATATCCAGCCTTTTTTAAAGCCTCAAAAACATATTTATGGACACCTTTTTTATCTTTAATCACTGGAGCCAAAATAATAATTCGAGTATCAATTGGCCAAGATAAGATTTGGTCAACAATTTGAGGAATAGTTTGACGAGTAATCTCTCGGCCGCACAAAGGACAATGAGGATGACCAACCCGAGCAAAGAGAAGCCGAAGATAGTCATAAATTTCGGTCACGGTACCGACTGTTGACCGAGGATTTCTGGTGGTTGATTTTTGATCAATAGAAATAGCTGGTGAAAGACCTTCAATTTGGTCAACATCTGGCTTTTCCATCAATCCTAAAAATTGACGGGCATAACTTGATAAACTCTCAACATATCGTCGCTGCCCCTCAGCATAAATAGTATCAAAAGCCAAAGAGGATTTCCCTGATCCTGAAAGTCCAGTAATTACCACTAGTTTATCCCGAGGGATATAAACATTAATGTTTTTAAGATTGTGCTCGCGGGCGCCGCGAACAATAATTTTATCTTTCATTTTTGCCCATTCACCTTGTTAATAAAATTCATCTGCAAAGAAATATTATAGCGAGTTTGTCAAGAGATTTCAAGCCTATAATTATCCCCAATTCCGCCCTTCGGGCGGAAATCCTAAATTCGAATTTCTTAATTTTATCTTTCCAATATTTTTTTCCCTTTTAATCTTTCTTCGATTTCTCTTATCTGGTCTCGCAGGATCGCCGCTTTTTCAAACTCTAAATTTTTTGCCGCCAGATCCATTTGATTTTTAAGCTCTTTAATTA
>CAYGBE010000225.1:0-2800 GCA_964348065.1 uncultured archaeon | reverse complement strand
GACGGGCCAGCAAACCCCGCTGTCCTTCAGTCAGCACGATGAGCCCGTTTGATCTCGCCGCGACGCTCCAGAACCCGCCCGAAAAAAGCGCCATGAGGCTGAGGTGAACGAGAAGAAAGCCCAGCCTCTCGATCGCCCTCGGACCCTTGAGGGCGGAGAAGCCCCCTTCCCTGAGGAGGTGCAAAACCGTGCACGTGAGGGTGTTAGCTCCGAGAAGGAAAATCGTGGCCAGGAAAGGCCATGAGCGGAAGACGTGGAACAGGCCGAGGGGCTTCAGCGCGCCCGTGAGGACCGGGTGAACCGCCTGCCACAAGTCGAACCCTGAGAGGTCCATCGCGCCTTCCTGCGGCAGAACAGCACCGCAGATGGAGAACAGGATGAGCAGGAGCACGAGGACAAGGGCCAGCTTTGATGAACTCAGGGCCCTGAGCAGGAAGGCTGAAAATGGGGTTTGGTCCGAGATTTCAACATTCAAAGATCTTCCTCTCTAATTTCTGTCCTGATCATATCCCCGTTGCTTCCATTCTTTTAATGGATTGTGGTGCGGTGGAGGCTCGTTATCGGGTGTAACTCTTACTCGAGTTTGAATGGCTACATTCTCCGCCACGACACTCGCCGGTACTACCGACAGTTAGCCATCCGCTCATCCATCCTCCCAGCATGAAGCACTGGGTGAGGGTTCCGCTTGCAAAGCTTTGTGATGGCCAGGTGAAACTGCCACCATGAATATTCCCGCGTGCCGCCCCGTTTGAGACGGGCTCGGGATTTTTTCCTCCGGTATTAAGCCCGCCTTCGTCCCTGATTCCCCCATGGCAACCCATGCAGCCCAGTTCGTTACCACCATCTGCGCCGTGCTGGTTCTGACCAGTCCCGTGATACTCGAAGATGCTGCCCGCAGAAGCGCTTACATACACGCTTGCCTTGTGGCAGGTGGTGCAGAAGGTCTCAACCGTAAGCCCCATTCCCGCCGGAAGTGTGGTTGTTTCCATGGTGTCGAAGTCGACGGCAGTACGGAGCATCCGCTGATTGGTGCTTCCGTGCCCGATTTCCTTCACAATTCCGCTTCCGTCAGGGACCCCGTGGCAGTCAAAGCAGGAGATTTGATCGTGGGTCGCGTCCTGGTTCCATGGCACCTCCATCGTAGTGATGCTGCCGTTGAGGATGGTGTAGGGATTGCTTCCCGCGCCGCGGACCGCGTGGTGGAATGCGTTAGCTGGATCGAACCGATCAAACACATTCGGGACATCACGGTCGGCCGCTGAGAAGGGCTGCAGCGCGTTTCCGCTATAGTTGGTGGCTGTGGCTCCGTCTGAATCGTGGCATTTCATGCAGAAGTTATTTTGGACGTCAATGACCTCCAATTCCAGGACATCGGTGTTTATGTCCCTTGAAAAGGTACTGAAGGATATGAGGGTGGAAGCGGTCCCATCGTCGGGATCGCGAAGGTCCACTGTGTTGTCCCTGTGGTAATCAATATCCACGGCCTCGTAGTGGCAGACCCAGCAGTCGTCGCCGGTGACAGATCCGCCAGCCACATGGTGGGAGGCCAAAACGAACTCTCCAACTACTGCCCGTCTTGTTGCCTGAGTAGTGTCGTGACACTTAGCAAAGCCACAACTCGGTTTGAACCCATCCTCATCCACAGCGGCTTCACCCTCGTGGGTGTGACAGGCAGTGCAAGTACTGGGCGTGGGCATCTCGTGCGAGTGAGCCACGGCTGCGCTATTCCGGTGGCGATCGGTCTGTGTGTGGCAGGTCTGACAGATGCCGTTCCACGGGGAGTTGTCGTCATCCCACGCAAAGAAGCCCGTGTTCGCCTGGAAGAGCCCCGGTTCGAGCGCCCCAGTGATGTACTTGATCGTATTCGGGCGGATCCACCCGACGTTCGAATCACTGACGCCCGAGTGCGTATCCGTCGTTACGAAGTCGAACTGATTGTGCACCTCGTGACAGGACCCGCAGTCGACGAGTGTGGTGTAATTTGAACCCTTATGCAGATCAACGGCAGATTTAGCAGCCGCCAGCCCGCCCGGAGTGTGGCAAGTCTTGCACTTGGCCGCCTGGTCCGCGTCCCTCGGGACCTGGAACGATCCGTGGAAGTTCCCGGTTCCGAAGTGACAGTCTGAACAATTCACGAGGCCGTGGGCAGCGTTGTGCCCCGAGTTCCCCCTGGCGGGATCGGTCTGCCTGTAGTCGATGCTTGCGTCCGCGCCGGCATACGCGTATACCGCAACATAATAGGGCAAGTCGCTGGAGAGAATTGTGATTGTTACCTGCGAGCCGGATCCCACGTAGACGACGTAGTTCCCGCTTCCAATCTGATCACCAGCCCCGAACAAGGCGTCCGCGGTGTATGTCTCGCCGTCCACGGGATCGGAATCAACGGGGAGTTTCTCTTTCATGAGTACGATCGAGCCGTCGCCGTTTCCGGGGGTCCAAGATAGGTTCAGCTCACCTTCGTTTTGCCTTAAGCCCCACCGAACATCAGAGGCCTGAACCGTGGGCTCCGCTCCCGCCGCAAGCTTTGGAGCGGCGAGAAGCACGGACAAAACCGCGAATGCAAGAAGTTCCCGTCTCATGCCGACCTTTTCTTGAAACGCCTCCTTACCGTCGATACGTTAGAAGCTATAGATCCTCCTGATGGTCAGGGACTCGTAAGTAAATCAACCCGATGATTCCCCGCGTTGGCGACGGCTACATCTCCGTTCTCCTTGAGAGCTATGCCCAGAGGAAGCCTGAGCTGCCCCGTTTCCGAGCCCTCCGTCCCGTACGAGTCGATGTAGTCACCGCTCGAGGCGTT
>CAYGBE010000224.1:0-5473 GCA_964348065.1 uncultured archaeon | reverse complement strand
GAAGACTGGATTGAATGTCTAACCTGTCACCGCGCACATGGTACAGACGCTACAATGTCTGGATTTGCCGGTGCAACACTTTCACCGACGACAATTGAGGGCTTCAACACTCTCATACCTGATCCGGGCACTGATGACGGCGTACCACCAACCGGTGATAGTGCACTGTTAAGAGCTGACAATCGCGGCGTGTGCGAACGCTGCCATAACAAATAGGAAGGAGGGAAGAATACAACTATGAGTGCTAAAGAAAATCACAAGAAACGCGGAATAACAAGACGCGATTTCATAAAGTGGTCAGCCGCAGCGGGCGCAGCGGCAAAAGCTGTTGATTGGACAAAGATCGGTCCGTCCATGGCAGCTCCAACTGTTGCCAATACGTACCGAAACATCTGCCCGTACTGCTCGATTTCTTGCGGTGTGAAGGTTGATGTGGACAATGCTGCCCATGCAAGTGGCACAATCGTCGATATCTATGGTGATGAGACCAGTGTCCTCAACCGAGGAAGTCTGTGCTCCAAAGGTTCTGCACTGTACCAGCTGGTCGATCCAACTGGCGCAGTTGGTGCCCGAGTCACTGAGCCTCGCATAAAGATTGGTGATGGTACTGATGGAACGTGGTACAAGAACTCGACGAGCGGTGAAGATGGCTGGTTGGATATCTTTGGCGTGAGTGCGTGGACCGATGGTGCCTATGCGGATACCGTTGACATGACTGGATGGGAAACCGTCGACGGTGGTGTTGCTGGTACCGGTACCATTCCGACCATTTCAAAGCAGTTGGCTGACGCACGGGCGAACAACCCAGACTCTGTGGCTTTCTGGGGTAGCTCCCATCTGACCAACGAAGAGTGCTACCTATATAGAAAGCTGATCACCTTGTTTGGAACCCACAACATTGAGCACCAGGCACGTATATGACACTCTACCACTGTTGCCGGTCTCGGCAACTCATTTGGTAGAGGTGCAATGACCAACCATTACATTGACATGAAAAACGCTGGTTGCTTCCTGGTATTCAGTAACCCGGCAGAGAACCATCCTTGTTGCATGCAGTATGTCAATGAGGCAAGGTTCGGAGCTACCAAAGCTCCACTGCTGGTTGTTGAGCCACGTCGCACCAGACTGGGTTCAATGCTTCAAACTGGTGAGGAAAGAGTTAACGGTGTTGACAGGTATCTCAGAATGAGACCAGGAACAGATATTGCGTTCGTTAATGGTGTTCTCAAGAGACACTTTGCCAACATCGATGCTGACGGTCAGACAGCTGCTGCAAACAGTGGACTCCCAGCTGGTCCAGGTAGATATATGACAGCTATCGCACCGATTCCAACAGCACAATTCTTTCATGATAAGGTAGCCATGACCGGTTTGATGTGGCCGAGATATACCGATGCTCTGTTCCGTACCAACGAGGGATACGGCGGCGTACCTGCAGGTCAGTCCAATGACTATCTGCGGTATGGCCGTGACGTAGCTGCCGGCGGCGGCGATGCGAATGCACAAGCCGATCCTAACTACGCTACTTATGTAGCTAATCCTGCTCAGGCAAACACAGCCGACAAAGAACAACTACCAGTTCTGGCACCTGATCTCAATGCTTCGGCTTCTGGTGGAACAAGGAGTGTGTATGAGGTCTATAAGGCGAGAGTTGCCGGATATGACAGCGCAACTGTAGCTGACATCTGCGGATGCGACGCTGAGAGTTTCGAGGCAGTAGCTGATACTTATCTCGCTAACAGCTTTGCATACACCGCAACAAGTACTACCAACTACAAAGCTGGAACGATCCTCTACGCCATGGGTACTACCCAGCACACCTACGGTGCTGCCAATGTGAAGTCCTATGCAAATCTACAGATCTGCACAGGAAACATTGGTAAGTTCGGAGGCGGCGTGAACGCTCTGCGTGGAATCGGTAACGTTCAGGGTTCTACGGATATGAACCTGTTGTATCATATCCTGATGGCCTACGTGAACGTCTCCTATAAAGCTAAGATTACCGCAGTGGCTCCTGCTGGTCCTAATACGGTAAACGTGAGTGGCGGATCTTTCTGGAAGCACAATCTGACTGGAGATGCAGGTTATGTCGGTACGGATCCGGAAGTCTGTTGCAGAGTTCTGCTTGGCGATGGCAACGGCTTCATGAAGATTGGCGCTAGTACTTATGCCAATGCAAGCCAAGCAGGTGTCGGAGGTCTAGGAAATCCAGTGAGCTCTAAGACCAGTTTGGGTGGCGGAGTATACCAGCTTACCCTTGCCAATGTTCTAGATGGAGTAGCTGCAGCTGGTGACACACTGTTCTGGGATTATGAAACCTGGCTGCAGGCCAAGAGCTTTGGCGGCAGAAATGTCTATCCAAGTGGTGGCGGCAATGCCAATTACACCACTGGTTCATGGACGTTCAGCGGCGGTCTTCCCTGGGGTCATCAAGGAACATGGGCTGTTATCAGAACCTTCTTCTCGGAAGGCTATGGCAGCAATACGGTTCCCGCAGGAACCCTAGCTGATACGGTACCTCAAGCATGTTCTGTAACCAATCAGCTCTACAACGACTACATGCCCAAAGGTAACGGCTACGACCACAGGACTATGGTCAATCAGACCACGGGTTCAAGAACCATGCCTGGCTATAATTCCAGCAAGACTGCTGTTGATGGTCACGTGATCTGGGGCATGAACCCACGGGTTACGGTTGCTAATGCGCTGAACGTAGGAGATGCTCTCTTCAATGCCGATTGGATATTGGGCATTGATATGTTCATCAACGAGAGCTATGATGCTC
Organism: uncultured archaeon; assembly: GCA_964348065.1. Taxonomy (GTDB): domain Archaea; phylum Aenigmatarchaeota; class Aenigmatarchaeia; order Aenigmatarchaeales; family Aenigmatarchaeaceae; genus CS1-C013. The sequence goes on along the minus strand of CAYGBE010000224.1, from coordinate 2,688 downwards.
CACGTGATAGCGGCAATGTGACCTACTTCCTGCCTGCAGCGTCTCCCATAGAGACCGCAGGAACAACCTCCAATTCAGGACGTTGGATCCAGTGGAGATATCAGGCGCAAGTTCCAATCGGTGACAGCAGAACCGATCTTGAGATAGCTTTCAAACTAGCAAGAGCAATGCACATCAAAGCAGGTCTCACCTTCGGTTACGGAAGTGGCGCTCTAGCCTATCAGAACCTCTGGCAGGAGCAGTATGCCGGTGTCACTGATGCGGGTAGCTTGGAGGGAACCAACAACAATCTGTTTAATGGCCAAACTCTGGCTGATCCCGCAACTGCCTGGAGCAACAATGACTATCGGGCCAGCTATCAGGGTGAAGATAATGGTATCGGAAATGCCGGCCTAGGTTATCCCGGCTATGCAGAAAGAGTTGCAATCCAGACCAATACCAGTGGTGCTGACGGATACGGTAATGCCGGCACTAACTGGCTCCACGGGAGCAAACCCGGTGGTGGCGGTAAGTATGGTGCCTGGCACGATCCAGATTCGTTTAATGTAGGTACTGGTGCAGGTCTATTGGATACTTTCTCATTGAACGCTGGCTACGCCTACGGTGCCCACGCGGATGACTCCATGTTCAACAGGTCCCAGGCTCGTAGTAATGTGGATCCGAGCGGCAAAGGTGTGTATCCTGGATTCTCCTGGGCATGGCTCAGAAACAGGAGAGTCTTCTACAACAAGGGTGGTTTCGCATCTGGAGACGTAGGCGACATCTTCGTAAGTCCGGATGAGGTCGGAACCATGTTCATGGGCGTTCCCGGTTACACCAACCGTCCACCCGTTGTTTCTTACACAGGTTGCTGGAGAGGAAGCCGAAACCTCAACGACAAGCATATCACTGCTGGAAGCAGAACGTGGGCCAACACGGGCTACACGCCGGTTCACTGGGAGCCGCATGAAAGCCCACGCGCTGACTTAGTGGCTTCCTATGGTCAGATCGGTAAACCATCAGTGGAGGCGTACGCTGCCGCTGGCAGTAGTACATATCCATTGATTCTGACCACCTTCCGTCACACCGAGCATTTCCAGGGTGGTCCAATGACCAGGAACGTCCCATGGCTCACCGAGCTGGTTCCTGAAGCTGTCGTCGAGATCAATGTAGCAGATGCTGCTGCTTATGGAATCCTTGACGGCGACGACGTTGAGATCAAGACCATGAGGTCAGGCGGATGGATCGGACCTTGGAAGGCTGTTGTTCACTCAGGACCTGCAGCCAGCCAGAAAGTTGCTGCTGGTACTGTAGCGGTTCCATGGCATTGGGGTTATGCAGGTCTGGCAACCGGACCAACTGCTAATGAGCTAACCATCGATGCTCTTGACGGAAATACCAACATGCCAGAGACGAAAGCATGTCTCTGCGAAATCAAGAAAGCGTAAGGAGGTGGGATAAAGAATGGCATTAATGGCTGTATTGCAGGATATCGATAAATGTACGAAATGTAGAGGCTGTGTAGTAGCGTGTGAGCGCAACTGGCCGCGTCACCAGAATACTCCAGCAGGAATGTTGGTTGCTTCTGGTGCCGCAAATACTATTTCAGCTGACGATCCGACAACTGCTAAGGGTCAAAGAACTGGCGATAGAGCTCCTTTCGTTAAGTACAACTGCTGGCATTGCCCAGATCCACCATGTCAAAGGGCATGTCTAGCGACTGGAAGAGCAGCAATCACCAGGACTGCCGATGGAGCAGTACACGTCGAGCAGCATCAGGACCCGCTAAATCCGTGGGACAATCAGTTTTGTGACCCCACAGATCCAAAATGTCGTGACCTGGCTGGAAGGCTAGTATGTGTGACTGCGTGCCAGAGAGGCGCATATCCACGCCGCGGACTCGGAGACGGTGTCAACGATAAGATCTACAAGTGTACTCTGTGCGGAACTAATGCTCAGGGTAACAGTGGACTTGTTGCCGGCACCGCCAGCAAGTGGATAGGTCCTGGCGGTATTGGTAGCGGCTACACCAATCAGCAAATTCCTGCTTGTGTACAGGCTTGTTCTGCTGGATCACTATACTATGGTGCGAGAGCGGATGTTGATGCGTATGCACGTACAATTGATACCACAACCAAGCTCGACTCAACTGGTACTCCCGTGCCAAGGAATACAGAGCTCTATCCATACAAAGCAGGCCACTCTCCATATCCGAATTATCCAGATATGGCTGGTGGATATGTATGGGTCAGCAGGAACATATTTGGTCATCCCACCGGTGATCCTTATGTGGAAGACCATGCTGTACCGATGCTGGATATGTTGTTAAACAGCCCAGCTGGCAAGTTCTTGTTGATTCCAACAATAGCTGCTGGCGGACTGTACGCACTCTATGAGCGCAAGAAGGCTCGCGCGAAGGCCGACGTATAAACCAGGAACCGGGGTCAGACCTCCTCACCTAGTTTGAACAGCTAGGAAGGAATCTTATTCCGGAAACTGGCAAGAAGTGCTCAAAGAGTAAAGCATTCTCGTAGCAAGGAATGTGCAATCGAATCCCCCGTCCGTGCCCGAAAGGGACGGGGGATTCTTCTTGTCTTCTCCCGTCCGTGCCCGAAAGGAATGGGGGATTCTTGTTGTCTTCCCCCGTCCGTGCCCGACAGGGATGGGGGGACTCTGTGCATGGACCAGTTGGGATAGCATTTTATACCA
>CAYGBE010000223.1:0-16877 GCA_964348065.1 uncultured archaeon | reverse complement strand
TAGGAACATAAAAATTTATCTTTCCTTCTTGGATTTTTCTGAATTTCATAAAATATGTTATTTTTAAAAAGAAATAAGCTTTTTAAAGATTAGTTTATAACTATTTGTAAGTGGTAAATTATGTGGGAATTTAAGGTTATTGATACCATTGATAATAGAAACTATCTAGCTGGGGTCTTAGATTTTGATAAGGTTTTAGTTGATCCTAAGTATGGTAATCTTTCTTTAGCTATTATACATCGCCTCGCTAGAACTGGAAAATATGGCAATAGATATAAAGGTCTTTTTAGAGAAGTTTTGAATAAATGTGAAACTATTAGCGAATATGATTCTTTAATAAATGGTATAACTCAAGAACTACATAATTTTGCTGTGAGAACTATTGATTGGCATGGTGCGACGCTTGGAGTAGTAAAAGAAACAGAATTAGATAAACCATCAAAAAATTTTTTAAAAACTGTTCAAAAACTTCCAGCAGCAAAAATTAAAATTGTTACAGGTTGTGAAGAAGAAGCTACAAAATTATATTTTAGGAATAAAATAGCCGAACATATACCTAATGTAAAAGTAGAGATTAAAGGAACTAGAACAAAACCTGATGGAGCAGGATATTTTACAGGTGATACAATAGGACCTATAATGAATGCTGAAGAAAGAGTCAAAGAGGCTAGAGAATCTTGTCTCGATAAAATTTCTGTTGGTGTTGGAGACAATAAAATAAATGATCTACCTTTTTTAAGATGTCCAACAGTTTCATATCTTTTAAGAGGACCTGTAACTGCATATGAAATTGGGCGTGTAGACGGAAATATAAAATATATTGCTAGAAGAGATTTAAACAAAGAATTTAAAAAATTCTTAAATACTGATATTAGAGATATACCACTACCAATAACAAATCTTAATGCTGTAACACCTTTAGTAAGGAGAGGATAAAATGGATAAAGATCTTGTTAATGATTTAATTGAATTTGGGTTTAGTGATTACGAGGCAAGGGTTTTCTTAGTTTTATCTATGAAAGGATCTTTAACAGCCTCGGAAATAAGTAAGGATACTGAAATTCCATATTCTAAAGTTTATGAAATACTAAACAAACTTGAATCAAAATCAATACTAGAAATTTCTTCAACTGGTAAACAAAAGAAATACAAAGTCTTAGATGCCCAACATATTATTAAAAAAATAATTGAAGAAAAGAAAAAAAATGCCACTGTTTTAGAAAAAAAGGCAGAAGATATATTGAAAAAAATTAAAAAAAGAACTACAAAAGAGCAACTTCCAGAAAGCGTATGGGTATGTAATGGTAAAAAGAATTTTTTGGAAAAAACTTCTCTTATGTTAAAGAATTCAAGTAAGTATGCTTATGGTATAACTAAAGAATTTTCTAGAATCCCTGCTTTAGATCAGGAAATTATAAATGCTTCAAAAAGAGGAGTTAAAGTTAAATTACTAAACATAACAAACGGACTTAAAAAATTAGATTCAGCAAGAGCCAAATGGTATTCTTCACACAATGTTAAAATAAGAACTGTGCCATTAGAAGTTCAACCTCGTGTTTGTTTAGTGGATGGTAAAGAAGTTTGTTTAAGAATAGACAATGATTATGATTCCGAGTTCATATGGTCAAATAATCCAGCTTTGGTAAACCTAATAAAGTCTTATTTTGAAGTTCTGTGGAATAAAGCAAAACCATTTAGAAAATGATTCATTTATTGTCGAATAGGCATATAACATTTATAAACATAAATCAACTACTTAAATATAATAATAGTTAAGGAGTTGAAAAAATGCCTGAAATAGATATTAAAAAACTCTTAGCTGAGAAAAAACCCACTATCGATGTTGTAGTTGAAAAATGGATTCCTAGAAAATTTGACAAGAATTCTATGAATTTTGTTTTTGGAGAGCCCAAGTATAAATACAATTTGGATGTTGTAAACAAAACAATTTCAGGACCCATTTGGGAATTCTTAGACAGAGGTGGAAAAAGATGGAGACCAAGTTTATTTTTATTAGTTGTTGAAGCTTTAGGAGGAGACAAAGATAAGGTTTTTGATTTTGTTGTGGTTCCAGAGATAATTCATAATGGAACATTATTTATAGATGATATTGAAGATAGAAGTGAATTGAGAAGAGGCAAACCATGCACTTACCTAATTTATGGTTTAGATGTAACCATCAACACTGGAAATATGATGTATTACTTGCCTTTGTTACCAATAATTAAACACAAAGAGAAGTTTGATTCAAAAACCCTGATAAATGTTTACGAAACTTACATTAGAGAAATGACGAATCTAAGTCTTGGACAAGCAATGGACATAGCATGGCATAATGGAATGTGTAATGCAGACAATTTAACTGAAGAAGAGTATTTGCAAATGTGCTCATTTAAAACAGGAACTTTAGCCAGAATGTCAGCCAAAATTGCTGCAATACTTTCTGGAGCAGATGATGATTTAGTAAAAAAAATAGGAAATTATGCTGAAACAATTGGTGTTGCATTTCAAATACAGGATGATATTTTAAATCTAGTTGAAGGAGAATTCACAGATAAAAAAGGTTTGGGTGAAGATATAACTGAAGGAAAAAGAAGTCTTCTAGTTATACATGCTTTACGAAAAGCAAATGAAAAAGATAGAAAAAGATTAATAGAGATTCTTGCTATGCATACAACTGATCAGAAATTAAGAAACGAAGCAATAGCAATAATTAAAAAATATGGTTCTGTTGATTATGCAAGAGAAAAAGCAAGAACTATGATTAAAGAGGCTTGGAGCGGTGTTGATAAATTACTTCCAAAATCAGAAGCTAAGAAAAAGTTAAAAGCTTTTGCAGACTACTTAGTTGAGAGGAAAATATAAAAAGAGAGCTTTAAAAATATTTGTAACCAAAAAGTAATAAGTGATATTATGTCTAAAGAAAAAAAATTAAAAGTAAGACCATGGGCAGCTTGTTTAGGATCTGATGAACTAGAAGCAAATAGAAAAGCAATTGAATATAATAAATTAGATCCATCTGATCCAAAAAGAGCAACTGTTTTAAATGAATATAAGAATGCAGCATCACGAGCTGATTGGGATTAAGAAACTTATTTTTTAAAAAGCTAAATAAAGTAATATTATGAAAAATCTCATACTCATTAAGCTCGGTGGAAGTTTGATTACTGATAAAGCTAAACCATTTACTCCAAGACTAGATGTTATAAAAAGATTAGCAAGAGAAATATATGAAGCAAAAAAAGAATCAGGAATAAAAGTGATTGTAGGACATGGTGGAGGTTCTTTTCCTCATAAGCCTGCATCAGATTATAAGACTAATAAAGGTATAATAAACAAAGATAGTTACAAAGGCATTTCTTTGGTTCAACATGCTGCTTCTAGTTTAAACAGAATAATTGTAAATAATTTAATAGAAACAGGAGAAAATGCAGTTTCAGTTCAACCTTCAGCAGGCTTCATTGCAGAAGGCGGGAGAATTAAAGATTGGTTTTTAGAACCAATGAAAGAAATGTTAAAACATGGTTTGTTACCAGTTCCTTATGGAGATGTTGCGCTTGATGTTGAGATGGGTTGTTGTATTATTTCTACAGAAGAAATTTTAAATTATTTGGCAAGAAAATTAGGTTCCAAAAAAGTTATTCTTGTTGGAATAACTGATGGTGTTTTTGATAAAGATCCTAACAAATATCCAGATGCAAAATTAATACCTGAGATAAACTCAGAAAATTATGAAGACATTAAAAAATATCTTAGTGGAAGTGCTGGAATTGATGTCACAGGTGGAATGCTTCATAGAGTTAGCAGAATATTTGAACTAACAAAAATTGGTGTTGAAGCTCAGATAATAAACGGAGAAAAAAAAGATAATCTTAAAAAAGCTTTGTTAGGAGAAAAAGTATTAGGAACAACAATAAAAGCATAATCAAGTGTTTAGAATGGTTGAAATGCTTTCTGTTGTTGATGAAAAAGACAATTTAATAAAAAAAGAAGATAGAAAAACTGTTCATTCATCAACTTTATGGCACAGAGGAATACATGTATTTGTTTTTAATTCTAAAGAAGAATTGCTTGTTCCTTTACGTTCTTCGATAAAAGACAAATATCCTAATACTTATGATTGCTCAGTTTCTGGAAACGTTCCTTTTGGAGAAGAATATGAAACAACTGCTATTAGAGAACTAGAAGAAGAATTAGGAATTAAAGATGCTAAGATTAAACCCATTTTACACTTTAGATTCATTTATAGCCCTAAAGATCATCATGTAAGCAAACTTTTCAAATGTGTTTATGATGGAAAAATTAAACTAAACGAAGAAGTGTCAGAAATAAAATTTTTTAAAATGGAAGATCTGAAAAAAATATTAAAAGAAAAACCTGAAATGTTCGCTCCTTATTTTTTAGAGCTTCTAAAATGGTATTTTAACATTGACAATAAATTACATGTGTTCAAGATTTATTAAATTTCAAATTATGACAAAGCCTAATTTGTTATTCGTCTATCATCGTACCAAAATATACATATTTATATATTCTTCTTTATTATTCTTTTAATATGACAACAGAACAAAGAAAGAAAGACCATCTTAGAATCTGTCTTGACAATGATATTGAAAGTCAGAAAAAATGTTTTGAGGATGTAGTTCTTATTCATAACTCTCTACCAGAATTAAGTTTAAGTGAAATAGACACATCAGCAACATTTTTTGGAAAGAAACTTAAAATTCCTCTGATAATGGCTTCAATGACAGGAGGAACAGAAGAAGCAACACAAATAAACAAAGATTTAGCAGAAATAGCTGAGAAAAAAGGTATAGGATTCGCATTAGGTTCTCAAAGAGCTATGATAGAAGACTCAAAATTAAAAGAAACATATTATGTAAGAGATGTTGCTCCAAATGTTTTACTCTTTAGCAACATAGGTTTATATCAATTAAGAGAATTTGGAACAGAAAAAATAGAAGATGCAATGAAGTATGTAGGATCAGATGCATTATTTGTTCACATAAATCCTTCTCAAGAGATATTTCAGAAACAAGGAGATTTTAGTTTTAGTGGTTGTTTCTCATCTTTAAAAGATTTATGCAAAGAATTAAGATATCCTGTTATTGGAAAAGAAGTTGGTTTTGGAATTTGCAGAGAAGTTTCAATAAAACTAAAAGAGGCTTGTGTAAAAGCAATAGATGTTGGAGGATTTGGTGGAACCAATTGGATAATGGTTGATGGAATAATATCTGGAAAAGATTATAGTAATTTTGTAGATTGGGGTATACCAACTCCAATATCAATATTAGAATCCAAAATCGGCTTACCTTTGATTGCTACTGGTGGAATAAGGTCTGGTGTTGATATTGCCAAATCAATTGCTTTAGGAGCAAACATGTGTGGAATAGCCTTGCCGTTTTTAAGAGTTTTGAAGAAACATGGAAAGAAAGATGTTGAAAATTATATTGATAGAATACAAAAAGAATTAAAAACAGCAATGATTCTTACTGGTTCTAAAAACATAGATGATTTGAAAAAGGCAAATTATGTTCTAACAGGAAACATTAAAGATTGGGCTGAACAAAGAAAATTGATTTAAACGATAAGTATTTAAATTTTAATTATATTTTCGACTTCTGCCTTATTTTTTGAAATGTCGTAGTTAGATTTATATTCCAACGTTTTTAATATTTTGATTAATTTTTTCAGTGATTTTTATGGGTATAACAGCTGGCATTAGTGATATAGTAATCACGGTTCCAAAACTGTATGTTCCTCTTGCAAATAGAGAAAGACCAGATGAACCTACTGAATTTTCTTTATCTAGAAAAACTGATCCAAGAAAACATTTATATCTAGGCGTTGCTAAAATGTCAATTCCTGATACTTATCAAGATACTCCTGCTTTAGCTGCTGATGCAGTAGAAGAATTGATGAAAAGAAATGATATTCGTCCAAAAGACATTAATAGAATTGAAGTAGGAACTGAAACAAGTTTTGATAAATCCAAATCTATGGGCAATTACGTTGTTGCTGCTCTTGACGAAAAATATGGTAAAGGAGCTTTTAAACATGCAGGTTTGCCAGAAGGTAAAGCCGCATGTGCATATACTGGTTATGGGTTAGAAAATGCTTTAAATTGGGTTTGGGCTGAAAGAAGTAATGGTAACTGTAGAATTGTTGTTGGAACCGATATTGCAAGATACGGATTAAGAACTTCAGGAGAAGATACACAAGGAGCTGGTGCTGTGGCAGTTTTAGTTGAAGCAGAACCCCGTTTATTAGAGTTTGATAAAATTATTGGTCAGTTTAATAAAAATGAAAGAACTTTTTATAGACCTGATAATTCTCCTGTACCTATTGTCGATGGGTCAGGATCAGAAAACGAATATTTGGGTGCTATGAAAGAAGCTTTTGGTCATTATAGTAAACAAGCTTTAGAAAGTGGTTTGGTTAAATTAAAACTGGGAGAAGCGATAACTGATCATTTTGATTTGTTATCTCTTCATCAACCATTTGCAAAAATGCCAGAAAAGGGGTATGCTTCTTTGCTTATACACGAATGGAGAAATCTTCCTAGATGGGAATACGTTGTTAAAGAAATAGATGAAGAACCTAAAAAAGAAGATTTTAAAAATGAAGAAGACTATGAGGCAGCAGATAAAAGTTTTAGAAAAAAATTTATGAAAACTAAAATGTTTCAAGATTCTTTCCAACAAAAAATGGCTGACGGTCAAGAATTTTCATTAGAAAGTGGAAATAGTTATACTGTTTCTTTGTGGGGGCATTTGACTAGTTTATTTATTTTAAAAGAAAGAAAAGAAGAAGATTTGACTCTTAAAAAAGGTGGTCTTGGATTCTTTGGAAGTGGTTGTGTTGCTAATGGTTTTAGTTACACTGTAGTACCAGGATATAAAAAGGTAGTAAGAAGTTTTAATTTAATGGAAAAATTGAAAAATAGATTTGCTCTTTCCTTACAAGACTATGAAGATTTACACGAAGGTAGACCATTATCTAGAGGAAGAAAATTTGTATTACCGCCTAAAGGTGAGTTTGTTCTTGCCGGAGTTGAAAACGGTTACAGAAATTACGCTTTTGTTGATTAGAAAAAAACCTTTTAAATAATTCTAAAAATTAATTATTCTTGATGCTTATGATAAGACAACCCATTGTAGTTACTATTGGTCATGTCGACCATGGAAAAACGACTTTGCTAGACAAAATTAGAAAAACCGCTGTTCAGTCAAAAGAAGCAGGTGGAATAACTCAGGCAATAGGAGCAACAGAAATTCCAATTGACACTTTTAAGAAAGTATGCTATCCTATTTTAGAAAGATTAAATATTGATGTAACAATTCCTGGTTTATTATTTATTGATACACCTGGACATGAAGCATTTACAGCTATTAGAAAAAGAGGTTCTTCTATTGCAGATATGGCAATTTTAGTTATTGATATTAATGAAGGTTTTCAAGCACAAACCGATGAATCTCTGCAATTTTTAAAAGAATTTAAAACTCCATTTATTGTTGCTGCTACAAAAGTTGATAGAATAGAAGGTTGGATTCAAAATAAAGATGAATGTTTCTTAGATACTTTTGGTAAACAACCAGAGTGGGTTAAAGAGAGTTTTGATAAGAAATTTTACAATCTAGTTGGACAATTATCTGAAAGAGGATTTGAATCTGAAAGGTTTGACAGATTAACAGATTTTAAGAAAACAGTTGCAATTGTTCCTTGTTCTGGAATAACTGGAGAAGGTGTTGCCGAGGTATTAGTTGTTTTGGCTGGGTTAGCACAAACATTTCTTAAAGAACAATTAGAAGTTACTGAAGGAGTTGGGAGAGGATCTATATTAGAAATTAAAGAACTAAGGGGTTTGGGAACAACCATTGATGTTATTTTGTATGATGGAGAAATTAGAAAAGGAGACTGGATAATAATTGGTGGAAAAGAACCAATTGTTACAAAAATCAAGGCTCTGTTAAAACCAAGACCTTTAAAAGAAATAAGAATTGAAAAACAATTTGAAAATATTGATCATGTTTCTGCAGCTGCTGGAGTGAAAATAGCAGCACCAAATTTAGATAATGTAATTGCTGGAAGTCCAGTAGCTTTTGTTTCTAATGAGAATCAAGTAGAAGACATTAAAAAAGAATTACAGGCCGGAATAGAAGAAATAGAATTTGAAAAAACAGGAGAAGGTATAATTCTTAAAGCAGACAATTTAGGAAGTTTAGAAGCACTAATAGGAATTTTCAAAAACAAAGTTTCTATTAAAAAAGCTGAAACAGGAAAAGTATTGAGAAAAGATGTTATTGAAATAGAAGCTGTTAAAGACAGAATGAAAAAAATTATAATTGCTTTTAATGTTAATATTGATGAGATAGCAAAAAAAGAAGCCAGTGATAAATCAATTAAGATTGTACAAAATAATATAATTTATAAACTTGAAGAAGGTTATGAAGAATTTGTTAAAGAAACACAGGAAAAGATTAAATTAGAAAAATTAGAAACCATAACTTTGCCAGCCAAGATCAAGATTCTTCCTGGACATACATTCCATGTTTCTCATCCTGCTATTGTTGGAGTAGAAGTCTTAGCAGGAACAATAAAGAATGGTTATAAGTTAAAAAAGAATGGAAAGGAAATTGGAGAAATAAAAGCAATACAATCTGAAAACAAAACCTTATCAAAAGCTGTTACTGGAGACAAAGTTGCTATTTCTATTGAAGGACCTATTGTTGGTAGACATATAAATGAGGAAGATGAGTTAACAACAATTTTAACTGAGATTGATTTGAAGGTTTTAGAAGAATTGAAAATGAATGAAGAGATTGAATTAGCAAAAGAGATTATTTAATAAATTACTTTGTTATAAATTCTTACCCTATCGATAGTGCCGTTGAAATTGTTTGAAGTACCAGTAAACCAAGCACCAATACCAACTCCATATATATTTGTTTTTATATTTCCAGATGGAGTTCCAAAGCTGTCAGTAGGTGTTTGTTCGATTCCATTCTTATAAATCTTCATTGAACCATCACTACTATCATATGTTGCTGCTACATGAACCCAATTATTCGTTTCAAGAAGAGCATTTCTATAAATGTAAAAAACGCCGTCACTTGAATTTCTGATATACCATATAACTCTTCTACCTTGTGTATAAACATCATAAGCTCCTCCTCCAGCGCCCCCCTTCATAACAATAACAGGATTGCCACTTCCCGGACCTTCATATCTAACCCAAGCAGAAATTGTGATAGCATTGGTTATTTGTAATGAACTATCATTTCCACAACTTACATAATCGTCCACACCATCAAAACTCAAAGCAGAACCATATTTTCCAACAGTCCACTGATCACCTTCATTATCAATAATTGTTCCATCATTGCTATAATCAGATTTATCATAAACAGTATCACCAGAATTTTCATCAAAATCCAAACATAGAACAGCTTCGTCACAAGGATTAGGTGATTCAACACTAACTGTGCCTAAACCAGTCATTATCTCAACTTCATCATCTTCTTTAATATAATCTAATATTTTTACAGTTCCTACTTCATCAGGCCCAATAACAGGAGGCTCTAAAGTATGATCAACAATTTTTTCATTGACCATAACATCAAGTTCAGTCACATCATTTAAACCAGTATTTCTCACAACAACACCATTTGTAACTGTTGAAACTATTCTGACCTGTGTTCTCAGTTGCTCTACCTGATGAATTGTTGTATTTTGAGCTGCTCCTGTAGTTGTGGTGAATAAACTTGTAAAGAACGTATAAGATAAAGCTACAATACCAACAATAATAATGATTAAGAGAACAATGACTAGTATTGTTGAAATAGATTTCATATTAATAATTAAATTTTATGTTAAATAACTTCATCTGAAGAACATCAAAATACCTTGAAACCTAGAATTAACAAAAGGGTTACTAAAATAGGTTGATGAACCAAATAAATGATCAATGATTTTCTTCCTAAAAATGTTAGAAATCTTACAATAGAATAGTTTGAAATATCTTTAATTTTAAATCCTCTTTTTCCATCTTTATACAACCAGTTTCCAAAAAATATTCCTATTAAAGCAAATCCAAACCAAGGTAAAATTGGAAAATAGTCAAATGTGTAAATATATTGTGGAATAAAACCTAGCCATAAAAGCCATGAAAAACTAAATCTAAAATTCTTTAAATAAAAACCAAGAATAATTATTAATAATCCTAAGAAAAGATTTATTTTTTTAAATTTCAAAAAGAATTGTCCAAGTATTATTGAAACTCCTATGAGATGAAGAATTCCAAAAATTATAAAAGCTTCTGGAAAAGTTAGATAGGTAACAACAGTTATTAAAATACCAAAACCAAATACCTTCAATCCCCTTGAAAAATATTTTTTATAAATTTCTCTTGGTTTTTTGTTTTTAACTCTGCTATAGCTTATTGTTAAACTCAAACCAACAAGAAAAATAAAAACTGCTGCAGCCCATCCAGGAAAACTCATACCTTCTCTGAATGTGTATATTCCTAGATAGAATAAAGCAAAGGAGTAGTTATAAATTACCATCTTAATTATTGCTAGTCCACGTAGAAGATCTATTTCCCAAAACCTTTGTTTTCTCATACAGAATATATTTATTATTTATTAATATAATTAGATAACATGGAAGAGCTTGATAATGTTAGACATCTATTTAAACTCAAAGAAATCGAAAGAATCGTGAGAGTAAGTAACAGATTAGAAAGTCCAGCTGAACATACATGGAGTTCCATCATTCTTGCTGAATATTTTTTAAAGAGATTTGATTTTGATTTAGATGAAATGAAAGTTCTAAAACTTCTTTTATATCATGATTTAGTTGAAATAGAGACAGGCGATATTTCTTTTATAGATGAGGAAAATTTGAAAGAAAAACCACAAAAAGAGAAAATTGGACTTGAAATTCTAAAGAAAAAAATTCCAAAAAAACTGTTAGAAGAATATGTAAAATTATTCAAAGAATTTAAAGAAAATAAAACAAGAGAAGCAAAGTTCGCTCAAGCAATAGATAAAATGGAACCAATGATTCATCTAATAGATTATAAAGAAGAATGGAGGAAATTCGGAATAAATGAAAAGGTTTTAAGAGAGAAAAAACAGAAATATATTGAACCTTTTCCCGAGTTGTTAAAATTCTTTAATCAAGTAATACTTTATTTAAAAGAAAATAATTACTTTTGATTATCTACCAAAGTTTTAAATACCTTTGTAGTGGATTATAATTATTAAACAACCCGGAAATGTGCCTAATAAGCAAAAACTGGGGAGGTGAAAAATAATGGCATTTAAAATAGTTATAAGTGATCCAAAATCTAGAAAAGCTTGGCAAATAGAAAAAGATGTTCCTTCTTTGTTTGGAAAGAAAATAGGAGAAAAGTTTGACGGTTCTTTAATAGGATTGTCTCGCTTTACTTTACAAATAACTGGTGGAAGTGATAAAGACGGATTTCCTATGAGACCAGATCTAGAAGGTTCAGTCAGAAAAAAAGCTTTGTTAACAAGAGGAATTGGTTTTAAAGGATTTAAAAAAATAAAGAAAAAAAGATATAAGAGAAAGGGAATGAGAAAAAGAAAATACATTAGAGGAAACACCATATCTGAAAATATTGTTCAGGTTAATTGTAAAGTTGTGGAAGGTGAGGGGGATATTCCAACAATCTTAGGTGTAAAACCAAAAGAGGAAGAAAAGAAGGAAGAAGCGAAACCAGAAGAACAAAAGAAAGAAGTTCCTAAAGAAGAAAAAGTTGAAGAGCAGAAACCTGAACAAAAGAAGGAAGAACAACCAAAACAAGAAGAGAAGAAAGAAGGTGAGTGAGATTCCAAAAAAAGAAATAGATCCACGATTAATACCAGAAATTAATATTGGTACTCTTGGTCATGTTGACCATGGAAAATCTACTTTAGTTCAAGCTATTTCTGGAAAATGGCCTGCAGTACATTCTGAAGAACTAAAAAGAGGAATTACAATAAAACTTGGTTATGCTGATGCAACAATATACAAATGTGTTAAATGTAATATTTTTTGTTCAAAACAAAAATGTCCAAGTTGTTCTGGGGAATGTGAACCCCAAAGAACAATCTCTTTTGTAGATGCTCCTGGACATGAAACTCTGATGGCAACTGTTTTAGCAGGAGCAAGTTTAATGGACGGTATTCTTTTTATTATAGCAGCAAATGAAAAATGTCCTCAACCACAAACAAAAGAACACATGATGGTTTTAAACATTGTTGGAGTAAAAAATGTTGTTATTGTTCAAACCAAAATAGATTTAGTTAGTAAAGAACAAGCTTTAGAAAATTACAAACAAATAAAAGAGTTTGTTAAAGGAACAGTTGCAGAAAATGCTCTGATAATTCCTATTTCAGGACAAAATAAAATAAATATTGAAGCTGTTTTAAGCGCCATTCAAAATAATATACCAACACCTCAAAGGGATACTTCCAAACCTCCTAAAATGTTGGTTGCAAGATCTTTTGATGTTAACAAACCAGGAACAGAAATAGAAAAATTAAAAGGAGGCGTTGTTGGGGGCGCTTTAATAGAGGGTGAATTAAAATTAAATGATGAGATTAAAATAAAACCTGGAATTTTTTTAAAAAACAAATGGGTTCCATTAAAAACAAAAGTTGTTGGTTTACAAAAAGCAGGAGAAAACTTAAAGGAAGCTGGTTCAGGCGGTTTATTAGGAGTTTTAACAGAATTAGATCCAGGTCTTACAAAGGCTGACTATTTGGCTGGTTCTGTTGCAGGAAATGAATTGCCTGATGTTTTAGATAAATTAATTCTAAAAGTTCATTTGTTTGAAGAATCACTTGAAGAAAAAGTAGAACCAATAAAAATAGGAGAACAAATAATGTTAAATGTAGGAACATCTAGAACATTGGGGATTGTTAAAGACGTGAAAAAAGATGTTATAGAAATTGAATTAAAATTGCCAGTTTGTGCTGATAAAAATGATAGAGTTGTTTTGTCTAGAAAAATAGCAGAAAGATGGAGACTTATTGGTTATTCCGAACTTGTTGAATAATATGCCATGTGAAAGATGTGGAAAAAAAGAAGGAGAATACTTGTGTTCAGTTTGTAAAAGAGTCGTTTGTGAAGATTGCAAAATTATAGATCATGGAAAGGTCTATTGCTTAGATCATGCTCTAAAGGCCGCTGTTCCTGCTCAAAATATTCCAGAACAACCTATTCAGCAACCAAAAAAAGAACCCTCAAGTTTAAAAACCTTGAAAGATTTGATTTTTACTGTTCTTTTCCTTCTTATTGGAATTGTTATAATATTAGTCATATCTAATTTTGTTATAGCTGATCTATTAAATTCAATTGCAAGTTCAATATCTGAAGATCTTCCTCAGATAGAACCCGTATTTACCATTCTAACATCCTTCGAGAGGGGTGGTTTGTATGCAATTATAACACTTCTTATAATTTTAATAGTTCTACTTATAGCTTTTAGAATAAAGAAAAGAAGATATAAAAATATTTAAACTTGCGCATACAATTGTTAGTTATGAAAAAGCTTGTTGGCTCGTTTCTTTTAGCATTTTTTATACTCAGCTCAATAACATTAGCTCAAGATTTTTCAATAGACATAGACAAAAAAGAATATTATACTGCAACTTATACAGATTATGTAATCCTAAAAGTAAATAATTATTTATCATACGAAGATTGGTTTTCTATAAGTGTTATAGGATCAGAAACTTGGGTTGAAGCTGAAAGTTCTTCGTTAAGAGTTCCTGGTTTTGGGAGTGAACAAATGAGAATAAGAGTTGAACCTCCCAAAGATGTTATACCCCTTTATTATCCTTATCAGTATTATATCAAAGTAGAAAGAATTAGTACAGGTGAAGTCTTAGAAAAGACATTATTGCTAAGAGTTAAGCAAATAACAAATGCTTTAATAAAAGATTTTAAATTAAGTTGCGCTGAGTGTCTTGATGAGATTGAGATTTCTGGAACGATTTACAATGTTGGTTCTGAATCAGTAGATCTTTTATTAATTCTTAAAACTGGAGAACAAACAAAAACAATTGATATTGGTCTTATACCCATATTTGGTAGAAAAGAATTTGAAACCACTTTCTCTTTAAAAGATTGGCAACCCGGAGACTACGCAGTTGAAGCAAAATTAATTGATGCTGACGGAAGAAAAATGTATGAAGAGTTTGGTTCATTTAAGATTCCTCTTATAGAAAATTTAATTTATGATAAAGATGTTTCATCAACTATTTTTGGTAGCACAATAACAGTGACTGCAACAAATAAAGGAAATGATGCTGTTGAAGTTGATTTAGAATCTGTTACACCTAAAGCATGGTATTCTATATATTCAGGTCCTTCACCAACAGGCATGGCAATTGGTGATCATTATTTGTGGCAATTTATCCTGCAACCAGAAGAAACTAAAAGCATAACTTATTCAGAAATATACTGGCCAACTTATGTTATTATATTCTTTATTATTGCAATAGTGGGTTTAGTTTATTGGCAAACATCACCCTTTGATTTTTCTAAAGTTATTCATGGAAGAAGAAGAATTAAATCTGGAAAAGACATTTCAGTTTCACTACACTTGAAAAACAAAGGTAAAGCAATTGATAGGGCAGTTGTAAAAGATGTTGTGCCTCCTGGTTTCGCTATTACTAGTAAATTTGAAACAGTCAAACCTGTAATAAGAAAAATTGGTAATGGTGTTGAACTAAATTGGAAAGTAGGAAAATTGAAACCACATGAAGAAAGAGTTCTTCATTATACCATTAAACCAACTGAAGTTGGTAAAAGAAAGCGCTTACCATCTGCAAAAGTAAGAGCTCTTAGTAAAAAGAAAATTGTTAGCAAAAGAACCAAGAAAATTTCTTTGGGATCAGAAAAGAAGGATGTAAAATACGTCTCAGTAAAAGTTAATAAATAAAATTTTAAATACTTGTAAGATTTAATTCTGAATACCCCGTCTAGCTCAATGGTAGAGCGATCGGCTGTAGAGTTTTACTTTTAGTATTGCTCACCCAGCAATTGCTCAGAAACCGATAGGTTGGGAGTTCGACTCTCCCGGCGGGGACATTATTCTCTTGGAAAATCATTAAGAATCTCTTTTATTTCTAAGAAGTAAGCTATTAAAAATGGAAATATGAATAATCCGATTCCCGTTGTTATGTCTTTGAAAAAACTACCAAAACTAACAGATAACACATACAGCATAAAAGCAGTGTCCATTCTTTTCTGAAAACCTGTTCTTTTTCTAAAAGCATTAAAAATCACGAAAAGAATGATTGAGAAAATAACAGTTGTTACCATAACTAAAAAAATATAATAATTTGCTTGGATATTCAAGATATTTGAATTTAACAATAAACTATTCATCAGGATATTGTAAAGAGGAAATAAGAATCCTATTAGTAACAGAAATAACCATTGCCAAATTTTCAATTTTCTATTTTCTAGCATATATAATTATTTGTCTTATTTAAAAATAAGTGTTCTAAATGAAACCTTTAAATATATTTAAAAATTAACTAATGAATGGTTGCCGATCAAAGAGAGATGGTAAGACCCGTTCCCATTCCGAACACGGCAGTGAATCGTCTCATCGATCTGGGTTGTACTATCGAAAAGATGGGAAGCCTAGGAAGTTGGCAATCACTACTTTTCTAAAATTTAAAAAGCATTTAAATATAATTGTAAATAAAAGAATAGATATGCCCTGGTAGTATAGTGGTTAGTATACGAGCCTGTCGAGCTTGTGACCTGGGTTCGAATCCCAGCCGGGGCGCTTGGGCCCGTAACTCAGTTGGTAGAGTGGCAGGCTTTTATCTGTTGATAAAAGCATGTTGAGCTTAGCGATGACAGGAAGAAACCTGTAAGTCGAGGGTTCGAATCCCTCCGGGCCCATTTTTAAATAAATTTATCTTCCAAAATAAGATTATTATAAGAAATTGTCGGTGTAGCTCAGTGGTTAGAGCGCTGGTCTCATAAAATCTATGAGATTTGATTTAAATATGATATGAAATCCAGAGGTCGCGAGTTCAAATCTCGCCACCGACATTATCCCAATAATCAGCAGTTTTTACTTTTCGTTTTAATTTTATTCTAAAATAATTTGGACCATAGTACCTAAAAACACTAAGATAAAAACCATATTTAAAACGTCTGATAGAAACAGACATTACAAGATCTTTAAAGAACTTTATTTTACCAACTTTTCTAATTCTTCTAACCATCTCATAGTCCTCTATAATATTTGCCCTAAAGGGATATTTTTTAAGAATATTTTTTCTGAAAATCATGTTAGGCCCGTAGATGTATTGGAATCCCAATAAATAGAGAAATCTTGTAACAAAGTTTGCCCATACTTTGAGGTTTATTTTCATTAAAATGTTTCCATCATATGGATAAAGAGGACCAGAAATACATATGTTGTTGTTCATATGTTTTGTTATTTTTTCTACCCAGTTTTTTGAAGGTAAGCAGTCTGCGTCACAATAAGCTATTATATCATATTTTGCATTTTTCCATCCAACATTTCTTGCATCACCAATTCCTTTTTTATTGTCTTTAACAACTTTGTCAGCATATTTTTTTGCTATAGAAACAGTTTTATCAGTTGAGTGTCCATCTACTACAACTATCTCTGGTTTTATTGTTTGATTTTTTAAACGTTTTAAACAATTTTCTATGTATTTTTCCTCGTTTTTAGCACAGACCACCACAGATACATCCATAAGAAAGATATTTAAAAAATAGTAATATATATTTGAAGTATGCCTCGATAACTCAGTTGGTAGAGTGCCTGCCTTGTAAGCAGGATGTCGAGGGTTCGAGTCCCTCTCGAGGCT
>CAYGBE010000222.1:0-4486 GCA_964348065.1 uncultured archaeon | reverse complement strand
AGGTCATATCTTCATACTTTTGACCGTTACCTGACAGAACAAAAGGTTGAGCCGACTCTCATAAAACCTTCATTGTTTCTTGAACTAAGGGCCAATCTTAAAATGGAGGCACGATCCATCAATCAAATCCTCTGCGCAACCCGTATCTTCTTTCAGTTTCTTGTGCGAAAAGGTTACTACCTAAATAATCCCCTCCAGGATATTCCTCTGCTACCGGAAAATGCCGTTGCTCCTTTTGTCTTTTCACCAATCCAAATCGAACAATTGCTTGAGGCTTTTTGCACAAAAATACGTAAAAACGAAAAATACTTTCTAACAGATATGGCCATATACTTGGCCATCATGCTTTTGGCTCGATGCGGATTGAGAATCTCAGAACCCTTACGATTGCTTCGTCACCATTATCGCCATGATGATGGAACCATCTATATCGAGAGAACCAAGTTCAAAAAAGACCGACTCATCCCGGTTCCTAAATGCGCGATGATGGAGATCGAAAATTATTTGCAACTGCGAAAAACCCTCATTCCAGATGATCAAAACCCCTATCTTTTGGCAGGAGAAGAAAAAAAACCCTTAACAGACGACAAACTGCGTCGCCTCTTCCACAAGAGCGTCAAAGACATCGGTCTTGACCAAAAGAGACAGGTTATCGCCAATACAAACTTCAACTGCCCTACACCCCATAGCTTAAGACACTCTTTTGCCATCAATACCTTGATGCGCATAAAAGAACGCGGGAAATCTCCCAACAATGCACTTGCTGTACTGGCCGATTATATGGGCCATAGTACATACAAAAATACCACCACATATCTTAAGTTTATAGATGCCCAACAAAGGCAGCAGTTGTTCCATTTTGCCATCTCAAAGCAGCCGGACAAATGAAACTTAAAACGTGTATTTATCAGTTTTTCGATCTCTACCTTCCACGCGTAAAAGGCAGCGCTGGCAATACGATCAAAGCCTATCAGGATAGCTTCTCGCTCTTTGTGCCCTTTGCGGCAAACTATCTGTCCATAAAAATTGACTCTCTCGAAGTTGACCATCTTCGTTCCGATCTAATTCTCGCTTTTCTCGATTACCTAGAATTAGATCGTAAAAACACAACCAGGACACGAAACCACAGAGTCGCTGCCCTTAAGTGCCTTGCCAAAATGATTCGCTTTATGTATCCCGAAAAAAAAGAGCTCGCTGATCAAATCCTTAATATCCCAAAGAAACGGATTCAAAAACAACTCATTGGCTTCCTGCACCACGATGAAATCCTTAAAGTCTTTCAAAGCGTCGAACTGAAGACAAAAGAAGGCTTTCGTGATTATACCATCCTGCACCTGCTCTACGACTCAGGCGCCAGGGCCAGTGAAGTTGCAAATCTTAAACTCGACGACTTTAACAATCAAAATCAAACACTTGCTATTTTGGGAAAGGGAAATCGCTATCGTCTAATAAAACTTTGGCCAAAAACCACACAGCTCATCGAACTCTATATCTCCAAATACCGCCAAAATCCAAAACCTTTGTTCCAACACTGCTTGTTTGTCAATCAACGAAAAGAACCATTTACAAGACATGGCATCCATCGCCTCTGCAAAAAATATCTTTCCATGGCCCTGGCTCCTAAAAGTCTCAAAAACATAAACCCCGCTCATAGCTTTCGTCACTCTTGTGCTGTCAATAGGCTATCCTCTAAAGAGTCACTCTCTGATATAAAAAACCGCCTGGGCCACGAAAGTGTCGAGTCCACTATGACTTATTTGCGTATGGATCTGTCTCAAAAACAACAGGTGCAGAAAAAATTTATTGAATATACTCAATCAACTCTCACTCAAGATCCGAAAATCGATGAATTAATCAGCTGGGAAAATAAAAAAGACATCCTGGAGTGGCTCGATAGCCTCTAACAGACTATCACGGCCTTATATCCAGTTCAGCAGTGGCAGGTTTTAAGCCAAATTATTATGTTGCCAGTTGATTTTAGTTATGTCGTCACTCTTTTATAACTTATTGTTATTAAAATAAAATCGCGTTTCCAGAGTCCATTTAGAGTCCTTCATTATTTTCAATGGGTTGGGGGAACTCGCAACATAACCTTCCTAATGTAAAGTTTTTAGAGCTTTTAATAGTCAAGTTTGATAGCAGAAGTTGACCCAAGGCCTTTATTAATTCAAATTGATCAGAAAGGAGTATCGGTAAAGACTATCGAATTCAACGGCAAAGCAGAGCAGTTGTAGGCCTTGCCTAAAAATCAATAGGAGACACTGTTAAATAGGGCCCGTGGGTTGGTTCCGGGTTAGGTATGGTTAGAAGCAAATTATAACTGCAGCTCTAAAGTCCGCACTGGCCGTTATTTGTGGTAACCTCCCTCCACTTTTTTTATGCTGTCGTTGGGCTCTGTTCGATCCTTATATGCTCTCCTTTCAAAGATATGTGGGGTGGTTTTAAAGTTGTAGCAATAAGGGCTGCTCCAACACCCCCGATTAGGCTAATGACGAAGGAAATCTGATAGCTGCCCATTACATCGTAGAGCACTCCAGCAATAAAACCTCCCAGGGCCATCCCCAGCCCTCCTGCAGTATAGAAACCACTCATCAGGGTGCCCAAGTAACGCTTTCCAAAGTATTTGCGGTAAAGCATAGGATAGCAGCTCATCGGGCCTGCCATGGCCATTCCCCAGACGACGATCCCCAGATACAGCAACCAAAGCTGGTCGGGACGAAGAAACAGCAGGACCCCCAGACCCTGCACGAAGAGAAAACCGGCAATGGCGGGTTTTGCGCCAAAGCGGTCGGCGCACAAGCCGTTAGCGATCTTGCCCGCCGCACTGGCCACTCCCATGAGACCAAAAAGCATGGCGGCGCGGCTCATCGTGAGCCCCTGATCGGTCAGATAGTTTACCAAGTGCAGAAGCAGAAACGAGTGGCAGATACAACAACCCAGCACCATGAGTTTCAGAGACCAGAAGGTTCGTGTGCGTAAAGCCCCTCTTAGGCGGAAGTCCTGTGATGGATCAGGCACCTTGCCCTCCTGGTCAACAGCTGCAGCAATTCCTTGGGGTTCTCGAACAAAAATAGTGAGTGGAACCACGATGACCAGTGCCAGCCCCCCTAACACCAGGAAGGCCTGCTGCCATCCATATTTAGTCAAAAGCCAGGCTATAAAGGGAGAAATGAAGAACGTTCCCGTATTAAACGACTGGACCAGGCCAAGCGCCAGGCCTTGCCGCTGGTCAAACCAGCGTGTGATGGTGACTACCAACGGCACCATCGTCGACACGAAGCCCACGCTGCCAAGCATACCGAAGAGGAGGCTGAGATGTAAGAGAGAAGTCGCCTGACTGCAAAAAAGGATACCTAAGCTAAAGAGACAACCACCGGCGAGCATGGTTCTCCGGGCGCCAAACCGGTCGATAAGCGTGCCGATAATTATGGCCAGTACGCTGAACGTCACCCAGTTGGCTGCCCAGATGAGCGATGTCTGCCCCCGGCCCCACTGGAAGCCCTGCACCAGTGGCTTAAAGAATACGGCAAGGGAGAAATTAATGCCGAAAACGATCATTGTGATAATAAGACCTGCGCCAACCACGACCCAGCCATAAGTGGATTTCCGCATTCCTTCGGATTTACCCACTTGGGCATCCATTTTTTTCTTCCTTATCTCGTATGCGGTTTTTTGTGGTAGCATTTGTAATCAACCTGATGGTGCTACAGCGTGGTAAAATAATAGTATCCAACTAAATAGTTTTTGACTTAAGTCAATTTTTAGGTTCTTTCGGTTGAATTTGAGGGCAATAGATGAGGGCTCCTATCCTTTTTGTTGATATCTGAGGATTTATTGAGAAGGTATCGAACGATGCGCGGGGATTCTGCCACGGCGAGTTCTCATTCTTAACAAAGTCGAAGATTCCGCTGGTGTGATTGAGTAGCTGTCGGACAGTTATAAGGCCATCGACATTGTGGTATTTAGGCAGCCAAGCAGAAATGGATTGGTCCAATGTGAGCTTGTCCTCTTCAATCAATCGGAAGATCAGGGCGGCGACGAAATTCTTACCGGTGCTGCCGATATTAAAGAGTGTGTCCGGCTCTATCGGCACCGACCTGCCGGGATCGGACATGCCGCTGACCCCGGTCCATGCTACCCCATCCGCCATAACTACTGCGGCGGCTACGCCGGTCATACCAGCAACTTTTCGAGCTTCGTCCAGAGCTCTGTCCAGTTTGTCAGCAAAAGGGAGGTGCTTGACAGTCGATGAAGCGGAGTTTACGTGATAGACATATTACAGAGTCTTTGCCATAGTGAAGCTTTGCCAACTGCTGTGGGAGCGATTCTGAACCTTTATTTGCCACGTCATCTTTCCTTGCTGCGATGCAACGTCATCTTTCATTTAGCCCCCTTGACAAGCATCAATAATCTGTGCGAATCTTCTTAGGGGTTTTCAAGTAAACGGTTACCAGAGATATTCGCTTATAACATGCTTCTATTGAGG
>CAYGBE010000221.1:0-22543 GCA_964348065.1 uncultured archaeon | reverse complement strand
AAAGAACCGTTTGTCGGGTCGTCATATCCATCAATCCACGCATTAAATATCCTGTTGCTCGCAGGATCAGCGGGATCAAGGTCGTTATAGCTTTCCATATCGTCAATAATTAGGAAGTTAGCCGTGGTAAAGCTCCAGAGAGGACCTGTCCACGGGCTATCGGCGTTAGTGTTATTAGCCTCATCAATACGCCAATAATAGGTAGTATCCCATTCAAGTTGTCCAAGATCATAGCTCTCGGAACCAAGGTTTCCACTGCTCTTTAATTCCAGGGAAGTTGCATCAGTGCCAAAATAAACTTCATGCGAAGCACCAAAGCCCGGTGCCCAGGTTAGAACCGGTGTCTGCGTTATATCCACAGCGCCTTTAGCCGGGCTCGGACTGCTCACAGCACCTTCAGTAATAAAGCTCCAGACGTCGCCTTTATGGGTTTCGAGAATATCAAACTCGTCAACCCGCCAGTAGTAAGTCTTGGCCATTTTAAGTGTGCCGGGAGAATATGTCGCAGTTCCCTGAGGGGATCCACCTGTGGCACTGTCCACTTCTTCAAAAGTTTCGCCAAAATAGACTGTGTGTAATTTAGAACCAAAACCTGCTGTCCAGCTTAGCTGTACATCAACATCTACTGCCTCAGCACCATGAGCAGGATCAGGGAAGTATGCAGTTTTCGGAGGAATATTAAAACTCCAGATGTCGCCTTTCCATGGACTATTCGGTTCGGCTTCGTTTACTTCATCGATTCGCCAGTAGTAAGTCTTGCCCGGTACAAGACCGTCAGGAATAGGAAATCCTGGAAAACCAACAACTATAAACGCGTCTATCTGGTTACCTACGAATGTGCTTTCGGCGCCTTCATTAACAGCATCGAAGTCATCGCCGATATACACATCGTGCGAGACAGTGAAATCTCCCGCTACCCAGCTCAAGTTTACCCAGGTATCCGGATGGAGAGCACCATCCTTTGGATTCGGGCCAAAAGCAGTTGCGCGCGGTTGTATCCCTCTACGGAAGCCAAGCTCCATAATATTCTGGATTTGGTCAGGAGTCAGCACTTCATTGAAGATTAATACCTCGTCAATGGTTGACGAGGTATGTTCAGCCAAGCCACCGTTTAGTGAATTATAGTTGCCGTTGATTGCGAATCGGCCTGTTACACCCTCATGGTTAAGAGCCCCTGCGACGTCAGTTGAATTTTCCGCTACTGGCTGGCCGTTCCTGTAAAGAACAGCTTTCTCTCCATCATAGGTGGCGGCAGCATGAATCCATTCGTCCAAAACAATAGGTTCCGGATCCGCTACCTGACCATTTCCTCCGGCGGTGTTGAAGATGGCACGAAGATGGTCATCATTATTACCATAGGTCATGGCATATGCTTCACCGCCTGAGCTGCCTCTTTGCATCGAGAAAAGAACTTGCCAATGCCCGAGGACCTCGTGAGGTTTGGACCAGACCATAATTGTGATATCCTGCTCCACTCGCAGGACATCGGGTGTAGGTGGCCCTATATCCACGTATTCGCCATCCTCGAACCTCATGGCCGAGCCGAACATGGCATTGTTTCCCGTGATCCATTCAGCGTCACCTACGACAGTTCCAGTGCTATCGAAGCCCGAAAAATCGCTGACAGTATTACCGCTTCCCTCATCAAATAGCCATGCTGCCATCACGGTCGAGGAATCTATTGCAGCAATGACCGGTGTTGCAAACAGAAATGTAGTTAGAATAAGACATGTCGCTATCAGATTGTGCCTTTTCATTATGCGTTCCTCTTCTTCAATTTATGTCTAAATCGCAAATTACTTTGTAACAGCCTCAAAATTATGAAATCTTATATACTAAGCAAATATTTATATAGCAGTTAAATTTCTGCTTAGGGTACAGGTGGATATAAACGAATATCGTCAAAGTACATCATACCTGTACCGCCGGTAACGGATCTAAGACCAAGTGTAATCGAAGTTACATTGGTAAGGTTCACACCTTGGTCCGTAAATGTCTGAAGGTCGATATTCCATTCCGTCCAGAGGTAGGCCAGTGTTGCATCTGGATTATCGTTATCGACAGTAGCACTTCCATTCAAGGTAACATACACTGTCTCGGCAGCATTAGACGAACTGCCACGATACCAAATTGTTAATCTGTTTACGCCTTTGATGGTCCAGTCACGATTATCGGTCAATGTCAAAGTCGCCTCGGATTTCCCAACACTGTTATCGTATTCAAATGGCATCGATTGATTACCACTATGAACAATACGCTGTTCTGCAAATGGAGAATTAGCATAACCCACGAGGGAACCATTTGTTGGATCCTCGAATCCATCTATCCAGGCATTAAATATTCTGTTGCTTGCTGGATCAGCCGGATCAAGGTCGTTGTAGCTTTCCATGTCATCAATTATAAGGAAGTTTGCTGTAGTGAAATTCCAGAGAGGGCCTGTCCATGGGCTGTCTGCATCGGCATTGTTGGCTTCATCAACTCGCCAGTAATAGGTGGTATTCCACTCGAGTAATCCGGGTTCAAAGCTCTCAGAGCCAAGGTTTCCGCTGTCTTTTAATTCCAGAAAGGCTGCATCTGTGCCGAAATAGACCTCATGTGTATCGGCAAAGACTCCCGGTGCCCAGGTGAGAAAAGGTGTCTGCGTGACATCCACAGCGCCCTTGGCCGGGCTCGGACTTCCGACAGCACCTTCGGTTATAAAGCTCCAGACGTTACCTTTGTGCGTTTCGACGACATCAAACTCATCGACCCGCCAGTAGTAAGTCTTGGCCATTTTAAGTTTGCCGGGACTAAAGGTTGAAGTTCCCTGAGGTGAACCGCCTGTTGCATTGTCCACTTCGTCAAAAGTCTCACCGAAGTATATCGTGTGTAGTTTCGCTCCCCAACCTGCTGTCCATGTTAGTTGTACATCCACGCTTACGGACTCTTCACCATCAGCCGGTACAGGAAAGTATGCTGTCTTCGGAGGGACACTGAAACTCCAGATATCACCTTTCCACGGACTGTTCGGCTCGGCTTCATTTACCTCGTCAATTCGCCAGTAATAAGTTGTACCAGGTACAAGACCATCCGGAAATGGGAATCCAGGAAAGCCGACAATGATAAATGTATCTGCTTGGTTGCCCACGAATGTACCTTCAGCCCCTTCGTTCACAGCATCAAAGTTATCACCGAAATATACATCATGTGTAACTGCGAAATCTCCCGGTGACCAGCTAAGATTTGCCCACGTTTCCATATTTAGGGCGCCATCTTTCGGTGAGGGTTTGTCGGCAAGTCTTTTTGGTCCGCTGTTGTCTATCAGCCCGCCAAACGTGACCTTGCGCAGATTGGCAGCATCATCGGGGTTGAGGCCATCCCAATCGATGAACTTACCCGCTTCGGCCCCTTGAGTGCCTTCTTCATAGCCGGGCATCATGTGGAACTCAACGCCCTCTGTAGGGCTCATATTTGTCATAGAATCTAAAGGGATGGCGACCTCAAAGATTCTGCCTGCTTTCCCCAATTGAGGTTCCATGACAATGGCAAGTTGCACATCGCCAGGTTGCACGCCACTAGCGGCGGCAAAGACAGTGGGTTGGTCACCGAACAAGAAGAAGCAAGGCTTGTTATCAATGGTACCGTCAACATTGGCGTCGATGTAGAGGAAGAGGCAATCCCCTGTCCAGGGTTGGCTGACATTGGCCAGCTCCTGGTATACGTCATCCCAGATGGCTGCCGCGAAGTAGAAGGCGTTCTCATCCCACATCACCGACCATACGTAGCTCAAGTCATCAGGCCCACCCCAGTTACCCCGGTACACATCCTTCTGCTGACCGATGAACTTGAACGCTGCATTCTTCCAATCGGAGAGGTCCCCATCAATGGTTGGCATTTTCTTGGCCCTGTAAGCAATCGATTCCATATCTGGCAAATCGGGTGTTGGTTCAGGGATATAACCTGCCAACGCCAACGGTGAGAGCATTAGAGCCCCAATCAAGAAAGCGATTCCAAAGTGTGCGGATGTTAAATGTGTATGTAATTTCAATTGCATGTTCATTCTCCTTTTAAAAAATATTCTAATGCTGAAAGCTGTGCGCATATTTTCTACGTCAACTTATTTTGTACGAAAACTTTGTTAGTTGAAGGCCACTGAGATTCCTCCTCAAAAAAGCTAAAGATTGTTAGCATTTATTAAGAGCAGATAAGTCAATGGTTGAGACTTCGTATCCTCGTTGCAGTATCTTGGAAATAGTATGCCCGATTGAAGCAATCCTGTCAAGAAGAAATTTCCTATAATATATTGGTACTCGCAATCAAAAAGTTGCTTCTTTCAGAAGCTCAAACACACCCTGATTTTCAGGTGACATCTTGTCACCATTTTGTCACTACAAATCCCAATTTTGCCTATATCAAGTCCGAATAAATGTGCGTTTATTGAGAAATTTTAAATATTTTTAACAATTTTCCATGTGTAATCGGATTAAGTATACGATGAGAAGGAAATGTATCAATCGTAAAATTTTTTTGGGGGATATCGGAATATTTCGCCAGCGCAAGCAAGCACATGGCGGAGGTTTGTTAGAAAAGTTCTTATGGCATTCACGTTGCCAGAATAATAGAATCAGCAGCATGTAGCAGGTTCACGTAAGTCTTGCAGGGATAAGAAGGACAGGAGTTTCTCGGGTGGACAGGCACTTCAAGACCACTCTATTTACTCTTTCAATATGTCAGAAGTCTACTGTATCTTTGGTGCTTAAGCACCCGATACAACGACGTCTGTAAATACTAGGCTCGGTGTGCGCTGGGAAGAGTAGAGCCATGGATCATTGGCCACTTCAACAAGCCTGTGCCAGAATTTAAGATGGTTGTCGGCAATGTTCATTTCAGCTACAGGTTGAATTAGCTCGCCATCCTCAAAAAGAGTACCTATGATCCCAATAGAGGCATCACCAGTAGTCGAGTTGGAATTACCACCAATGAATCCGGTAACGAAGATGCCTCTGCCAAGGTCCCTCATGATCTGGCTCACTGACCTTGCACCTGGAGGAATAATCAAGTTTGAAGGCCCACCTGTCGTCGGCTCCCAGCCGAGTTTTCTACTGTAATACCAATCAATATAGAACTCTTTTAACACACCCGATTCAATCATGACTCTTTTTTTTGCTGCGAATCCGTCCCCGTCATACAAGCGACTACCCAGACCTCCGGCAACAAACGGATCATCAATAACTGTGAGATGGTCGCTTGCGATCTTCTGCCCTTTTTTATCAGCAAGGAAAGACTGTTTCTGCTGAATATTTCTGCCGTACATTGCCGAGAGCAGGCCTCCAAGTAGCCGTGGTACGTTTCGGTTCTCGATAATGACTGGTAATGTTTCCGTTTGGATCTTTTTGGCGCCGAGCAGATCAAGAGTTCGTTCAACTGCTACTGTTCCGATTTCCTCGGGTGCAGGCATGCCGCTTCTCTTGACGGATGCCACAAAGTTGTATCCGTTCGGCCTTCGATCCCCTTCATCTTGGACCGTCATCTCCGCCCCAGCCCAGTAGACTGTGGATTCCTGGTAGCCTTCGAAGCCGTTGCTCGTAAGCATTACCGATTCGGTGCAGCTATCGTGCTCGCCGGCGGTGACGGAAATGACCTTCTCACCGCCTTTGGCCAGGCAGACCTTTTCGATGGCCTTGACCATGGCGTGCCGCTGCTCTGCAGTAAGCTTCTCATACTCGACGTCTCTTATCCCTATGTCGATATCAGACCGGCCCTGGTAGTACATGGGATCCGGCAGAGTTCTGTAAGGATCTTCGGCCAGGAGCCTGGTTGTAGCCACGGCGTTGGAAATAAAGTCCTTCAGAGCATTCCGACGCAAGTCTGAAGTGCTCTGCCCTGAATAACGGCCATCTACATAGATTTCTATGAAGAGCCCTTTGCTAGCCGCCTCCTTGATATTTTCCGGCTTTCTCTTTCTATAACGTATCTCCACAAACCGCTCGTTGTTGATACTTACCCGACAATCGTCGGCACCGGCGGATCTTGCTGTCTTGATTGACCATGCAGCCAGGTCATGCATTTGCTTGTTCATATGTACCTTCCTTTTCTCAGGCCTTCACGCCACCTACTGTCATCGATTTAACCAAAGCAGTCGGTAGGCCGAACCCAACAGGAACTCCCTGCCTATCTTTGCCACAACCGCCGGCACCACCTTGATACATCTCCAAATTGTTCGCTACCATCGTGACATTCTTAAGCATCTTGGGGCCATTGCCCATGATATTGATGTCCTTGATCGGGGCTGTCAGCTTGCCATCCTCAATCATTCTTCCCTGGGATACATAGAAAGCGAAATCGCCCTCGCCGATTTTCACCTGTCCGTTGCTCACGTCATGGACGTAAATGCCTTTCTTGGCGCTTTTTATGACATCTTCTGGTGTGGCCTGTCCTGCCAGCATGTAAGTGTTTCTCATGCGGGGTACAACATAGTGTTCGTAGCTTTGCCGGCGGCCATTGCCGGTCGGCCTTACCTTGTAGTACCTGGCAGAAATCTTGTCGTGCATATAGCTGCGAAGGATACCATTCTCCACCAGCACTGTTTTCTGGCCCGGAGTGCCTTCATCATCGACATTAAGAGAGCCTGCGAGGCTTGGGTTGGTGCCATCGTCAATAATGGTTACAAATGGCTCAGCCACTTTCTTGCCTATCATGGTGCAGTAGGTCGAAATACCCTTACGGTTGAAGTCGGCCTCCATTCCATGTCCAATGGCCTCGTGGAGCAATATCCCGGTGACACCCGGACCCAGCACGATGGGCATTTCTCCAGCTGGAGGTTGCACTGCGTCGAAGAGGACAAGAACGCGGTCTACCACAGTCTGGGCGACCTCATTGGCCACCGTCGGAGCGTAGAAGGAGAAATCCTTCCTCCCACCAACATTCCACCAGGCCCTTTCGCGCTTGCCATCCTTCTCGGCTACGACGGAGGCGAATAGGAAATTCAGCGGCAGCAAATCCTCGGTCCTTATCCCATCGCTGGTGACTACCATAATTCGTTTTTGCTCATCATGAAATCCGGCATTGACTTTGACCACCAGAGGCGAAAGGGCAAAACACTTGTCATTTACGGATTGCACTAGTGGAAGCTTCGATTCGAGCGGTACAGAAGTCAGCAGCCTCTCGAGGGGGTAGTGATTCCCAATCTTCGGCGATACAAAGTCCCCGGCCGGCTCGTTTGGCGAAGCATCAGCGATAGTCGCGGCCGTCGATGCAGCAACTATCATCGATTTTTCGGCCAATTCCTGTGTGAATCCGTAGCCGACCTGATCGCCTTTGACAGTTCGAATGCCCACACCGAGCGCTACGTCACAATAAGCTTGGCTAACCTTGCCATCTTCGAGGATAACCGAGTTGCTGACCGTGTGCTCGAAATACAAGTCGGCGAAATCGCCTCCCATGGACAGGGCTTCAGCCAAGACTCTTCGGCACAGGTTATCAGTGATGCCGAACTCCGATTCGAAATATTCTGCTTGTTTAGCCCGGGTCATGTTGAATGAGCACGAAGACAAAGTTGGTGTCAAGGTTGCGGCGAAGGCTGTGCCCGCTGCACCTCGAAGAAAGGAACGTCTCGTTATCTGTTTCATATTCTGTTCCTTAAATTTGTAACCGAGAGATTTCCCATTTACGCTTCACAGGAACTCTCCTGCATGCTTCAAGTCTTACAATAACGTAATCTCATCTCAATTTCAACAAATAATACCAAACGCGGCCTGATGTGTTAGTCATCTTATCATATTATGTCCTCCCAGATAAAAACCACACCGGCAGCACGCAAATAAGGCGAGGTCTGTTACCAAGCATTATACTATCAAATACAAATTGTTGCAAACCGCCTCCCGGCCGTCGCGGGTTGGTGTGTGATGGTTTGGAGCGCGGGTGACGTAAAAAATATCCTTCTGACAAAAAGAGCTATTAATGCCTGATGAAAAAGCCCGACCTGAGGCCATTGATACGCCAAATGTACCGAAATAATTGGCCGGTACCATAGCCGCCATGGTTCGTCGCGTGATGTCACCTTCAGTAATACCCAAAAGGGTAATCGTAAAACCGCTGACATGACTGAAGGTATCGTTAGTCCGGCGAATATCCACCATGTTGGGATATGAAAAACTACGGTATGCGCCACCCGGCTTGTTTTCTTCGGCATACAAACGCACCAGTTGATTGGGATTATTAACTGGGAGAGGCCGCAACAGCAGTGCATTAACCAGAGTAAACATGGCCGTGGTCCCCCCCAATGGCCAGGGATAGCACGATCACCGCAGTCACGGTGAAGCCGGGATTCTTACGCATTTGTCGCACGCCGTATTTGATGTCATTAAAAAAAGTACTCATTTTATGACTCCTGTCACAAGTTAATCGCCAGTTATCAGGACATTGCCATATGTTTTTCGGGAATTGACTTCCTGACAACTGATGGCTCGTCCGGTGTCATTGTTTCGTCTTCCACAATGCGTCCGTCGAAAAGATGCACGGTACGCTGGGCATGACTGGCGTAACGTGGGTCGTGTGTAACCATACAGATGGTGGAACCGCTTTTATGCAGATCTGACAGCATCTCCATAACGATGTCACCGTTGGCTGAATCGAGATTTCCGGTCGGCTCGTCCGCCAATAGAATGGACGGCTCGGTAACCATTGCCCGCGCCACGGCCACACGCTGCTGCTGGCCACCGGAAAGCTGGGCAGGGTAATGTTTCATTCGGTGTGCCATGGAGACTTTTTTAAGGGCGGCATGTACCCGTTCTTTGCGTTTGTTTTTGGGCATCTTTTGGTACGTCAGAGGCAATTCCACATTTTCGTAGACAGTCAGGTCACCGATAAGATTGAAGCTCTGAAAAATAAAACCAACTTCCCGGTTGCGAATGCGTGCCCTTTGTGATGTGGATAGATCAGCAACAGAGGTGTTGTTAAGGCAGTAGTTACCTTGTGTGGGTGAATCCAGTAAACCGAGAATTGAAAGCAGCGTGGATTTGCCGCAGCCCGAAGGGCCGGCAATTGCAATGTATTCCCCTTTGTGGATTTTCAGATGGACGCCCGAGAGGGCGTGGGTTTCCACTTCTTCGGTTATGAATACCTTATGGAGATCTTCGACGTTAATTAATGTTTCATTTGATTGATTCATGTATCTGTTCCTAATTAATTTCGAGTTTTTTACAGTTTATTCGTATCGCAGCGCTTCCATCGGGTCTATCTTTGCCGCTCGTCGGGCGGGCAGCCATGCGGCGAGCAGGGTGATTACAATCATCAGCAACGCACCGATCACAAAGGTGAGCGGGTCGCTGCCTTTGATCTCGAAGAGCTGGCTCTCAAGCAGTCGGCCAGCCGCCCATGCGCATCCGAGACCGATTACCAAGCCGGGCACAACGAGAGCGAACCCTCGTGTCACCACACTTCGGATGACATCATAACGATTGGCGCCAAGCGCCATGCGAATGCCGATATCGCGGGTCCGGCGTCCAACGTTGAAAGCGAGCACGCCGTAGAGACCGATGGATGCGAGCGACAACGCTGTTGCGGCGAAGCATGCGAAAAGATTACGGTTGAAACGGCGTCCGGCGGTCGAATTGTCGATACGTTCGGCAAGTACCCGGACATCACGGACAGGTTCGTCAGGCATTACCGATGCGACAGCGGTTCGCACAGAATTGACGATAGCCGCAGGCTCGAGTTGTGTGCGGACTAACAGGTGCATGTTAACGGGTACCGGCCATTGACGCAGTGACAGGTAAAACTCGGTGGCTTCGCCGTGGTCGAGTCCCGTCTGCACAGTATTACCTACGACTCCAATAACATTTACCCATGGCAGACCGAGGTCTGGAAAACCGAGACGAAATTGTTTGCCGATTGGATCCTCCCCCGGCCAGAAGGTATCGGCCATCTTCTTGCTGATAACGGCGGAGAAGGTGACGTCCTTAAAAATGACAGCGAGGTTCTGTGGTGTCATTTCCATTCCGGGCGGAATGACGTATGCTGGTTCGGTCCCGTCAAAGACGCGGCCGTGCAGCAAGGGAATGCCCATGGCCCGGAAGTAATCCGGACTTACCGTGTGATGGCTGGCCATGGGAAACTCGCCTGCTGCAGGTACGGGCAGATCCCTACGATAGAACGTCATGGTATTCTTGCTGAAAGTGAAAGGCATACCCGAAGCAACGGCGGCTGCCTCAACCTCAACCATGTTCTGGACGGGCTCGAGTACCTTCTCGTAGTGACGCCTGAAAATACCGGGATCGCGTTGAAATTGCTCTACCGGTGGTGATGCCACTTCGAGAGTCAGTACGCGGGTCGGTTCGTATCCCGTCTCAACATTGAGCATGCGGTGCAGACTGCGAATCATCAGGCCGGCCCCGATAAGCAACACGAGCGCGAGCGCCACCTGCCCGACAACAAGCAGATCACTCATCCGCATACGACCGAAAATCGCGCGTACTTCGCGTGTAGTCTGCTTAAGAGCATAGGCCGGCCGGACATGTGAAAGCTGCCAGGCCGGGGCAAGTCCGAAGACCACGCCGGTGGCAAGAGTGATTCCAACAACAAAGAACAGCATGAAAAGATCGAAGCCGCTTCCATCTACTACCTGCTGAACCTGAAACGGCACCAGACGGCCAGCGAATCGGAAGCCCAATAAACCGATTAATATACCGGCTGTGCCGCCGATGACTGCAAGAACGAGACTTTCAACAAGCAACTGACGCATTAAGTTCAGACGTGATGCGCCGAGCGAAGTGCGTATCGCCATCTCTCGTTCGCGAGCGAAAGAGCGCGCCAGAAGCATATTCGCCACGTTGGCACAAGCGATGAGCAGGACAAGGCCGACCGCGCCAAGCAGTAGAAAAAGCTGTGTACGCGCGCCGCCCCCAAGTTGCTCGCGCAGTGGTACAGTCGCCACTCCAATGCCCTTGTTGGCCACGGGATATTCCTCAGCCAGGCGAATCGCGATCGCGTCCATCTGTGACCTCGCGGCTTCGAGGCTAATTCCCGGCTTGAGGCGAGCGACTGCATATTCGTTACTGCGGCTCTCCCGCATGTCGAGGAAGAATTCCTTGGCAAACGGTGCTATGGCCGTTATGAGGTCTGCTTGCCAGTGAAATCGGTAGCTTGCAGGCAGAATGCCGGCGATGGTGATGTTCCGGCCATCAAACTCGAAAGATCGGCCTACGATATCAGGTTCGCTGTTAAAAAGGCGTTGCCAAGTATCGTTCGAAATCCAGGCTACTCGTTCGGCACCCGGGATATCATCTTCCGGGTGCATGCCGCGTCCCCGGATCGGGTGTACGCCAAGTACGTTGAAGAAATCTGCGGAGACATGCAATACCGACGTCATCTCCATACCTTGCTCGGTCTTTAGCCTACCTTCTGCACCATGAAATACCGCCAGAGAACTAAAGACATCCTGCTGCTGCCAGTCGAGAAAGTTCGGATATGATATTGGGATTGTATTGCCTTGCGCATTGCTCTCAGAAAGGTAGACGAGCCTGTCAGGCTCAGGGTAAGGCAGGGCTCGCAGGAAAGTAATATTGACAATGGTGAAAATCGCGGTGTTTGCACCGATGCCAAGGGCGAGCGTCAAAACTATGATAACGGTAAAACCGGGATTCTTTCGCAATTGCCGAAGGGCGTATTTGACGTCATTTAAAATCGTCGTCATACAATTTCTCCTTGATTATTTTTTTTAGGATAAGAGTCATAGAAATATTCTGTAAATGGACTGGAGGTAGGATAATAAACGTTTAATGGATGGATAACAGAGAGGGTTTTCTTCTTCGATTTTCTCATAGCTATGGTTCCTTACCGAAAAAAGCTGACATCGAATCAGTTTTTCTACGGGAGCATTATGCTGACTACCTGTTACCGTTTTGTTACGGTCTTGTCCTTTTTTTGTGAATTTTTCAAATATATTTATAGCACCAGTAGGAGAAGATATCGGATTCTGTGAGGACAGACTCCATGCGATGATATGTGGAACAAGCTGGGCGTCAACTGGGTTGGCTACAAACGTGGGGATAATGCGGATATCTTCAATAGCGCCCAGCGTTTTGATGATTCGCAGCGTCAATTGCTTCAACGTTATATGCAAAAAGTATACGAGACCTTTAAGGGGCATGTAGAGAAAGGTCGTGGCAATAAACTTACCAAGTCCCTTGACCAGATGGCCGGGGGCCGTATCTACACAGGAAAGCAGGCCTTGGATCTGGGACTGGTAGATCACATTGGTGGGCTTAAGGAAGCAATCGATTATGCTGCATCTAAAACGTCCCTCAAAGACTACGAAGTCCGTATCATTCCTCGTCCCAAAGACTTTTTCACAATGATAATGGAACAATATTCAGGGCAAGGCCAAAAGCCTAGTGATATTGCGGCTCATAGCGGGGGCGCGTTTCGAACATACGACCTCCACTTCTTTAATAAATTGATCAGCGACAATTATTCTCACCGTTGTTTGTATTCACTCCCTGGGCTGCGGAACATAATTCACTTGGATTTAGCTATTTTATATCCGATGTCTGTGTGGTTACACCTGAACAGATAAAGCCACTCTGAATATCGCGCCGGTCGGCTTAGCGCTAAGGATTTCCACATAACCTTTGTGTGCCTGGGCGAATTTTTTCACCAGGGCCAGTCCCAGGCCTGTACCGGTGGTTTCACGCGTGGCTTCCGCCGCGGAACGATAGAACTGCTCGAATATTTTTTTTCGCTGCCTGTGAGGGACACCGGGACCATGGTCCTCGACTTCGATTAATATTAATCGGCCGTCGCTCCGGGTCCTGACAGTAATATTTTTATCCTTCGCATCGTGTGCGTATTTGATTGCATTGTCCAGCAGGTTAATAACTATCTGAGTAACCGCGTCACTGTCAAAAGCCGACTGCTCAATCCGGCCAAGCTCGGTCTTTATCAAAAAGCCCTCTTGTGCGGCATAGGGTTTCATCATTTCAACTACATCCGCAACGCACTTGTTTATATCACCGACTTTGAAAGTATATTTCTTTCGTCCCTTCTGGATGCGCGAAAAATCCAGCACATTCTCTATCAACCGGCTGAGTCTTTCGCTTTCCTGCCGCATATTCCTGTAATATTCGGTGAGCTTGTCCTCCGATTTGACCCAGTTCTTGTCCAGCATTTCCGAATACATTCTTATCGAAGTCAGGGGAGTTCTTAGCTCGTGCGAGACGGCCGATATAAAATCATCCTTTTTCTGCGCCAGCTTGATTTGCGCTCTGGCACTGCGCCACAATCCCGCCAGACCCAGCGCCACCGCCAGGAGCACAATCCCGATTATACTGAAATACCAGTTTCGCAGATGACTTACTTCTTTACCAATCCAGGCCGGGTCAATTTCTTTGAGGTTTAATATCAAATCCCCAAAACCAAAATGCAATATCGCGGTATAGGCAACATCTTTGCCATCTGTGTCCTGTTTTTTTGTCTGAGGCAACTCGAAACGCATGCCCTTACGTACAAACCGAGACGCAGACTCCTCAACCTGCTCTATCAGCCTCTTTTCATTAAGCTGAAATCCCTGCAGCAGGTGTCTGTCCTCTATCTGTACATGTCTTAAAAGAAACACCTGCCCGCCAAACACGGATTGCCGAGCATCAACGCTGGGAACTATCAATGGGAAAAATGGTTCGATCCTTATTTCCACTACATCGGCTTGCTGCTGTAGTGGCTGCTGCATCTTACTCACGTCTGCCACTTGCTGCTCGAGTTGTACAGCATCTTGTTGTTCCATTTGCTTCTGAGCAGCGCCGGCAGCCGTTCGCCGGCTTAGAAGCTCTTCGTTCCGGGCGATGTTGGAGGTAACGACCGAGCGCTTTTGGGTCAAAATTTGCTCTTTCTGAGTATCCGCCTGTAAACTCTCGATACGATATTCTCTTGAACGACCCGCCAGACCTCTTGTCTGCTGTTTTTGACCGGCTTCTTTTTCTTTCACCTCTTCCGGCAATGAATCTTTTGATAGATTTATGTCACTATATAACAGGCGTGAGTCTGTAACAGGAAACTTGAAGACGCCGCCCTCTCTACCTAATACAGGCAGCAGGTTTCGTTTAACATTATCGACATGAACTTCGGCCTCTCGGTCCGGTGTGTTTTCCTGGATTGCCTGTGACTGTCCGTTTACGTAATAAGGGGTTACAATTGTGCCGTCCGGCTCAATTTGGAAGTTTCCGTATGCAAACTCGTTGTACAGCCCGGCGCCCAACGGCGAACGCAGCAATGGCATCTGCTGCTGACCGGGGGCTACATTCTCCGGCACATAGTAATATTGATAATCGGTATATGGACGTTGCTGTTCGGTCTGAATGAATTCATTAAGTTTGCGGGTGACATCCTGCCTGATTTGCTCGGCCACAGCGGCAAACTCACCCAGACGCGAACCTTCCAGACCCTGGGCCCTGATTTGGATAGAATGATATCCCAGCCAGACCAGCCCACAGAGGGCTCCGAGAATTACCATCGATAGAATTATTAACCGCCTGTACATATCAGTTTTGAGTCTTTAGTTTTCATATTTATAGCCGGCACCGCGGACGGTTTTGATAATCTGCGGATCGGCGGAATCACGTTCGATTTTGCTTCTCAATTTTGCGATGTGCATATCTGTGGTTCTGGTCCCCAAGTCGGTCATAATATCGTTCCAAACCTCTTTATAAAGTTCTTCTCTGCTGATAATCCGGTTCGGATTAGCAGCGAAATACTGTATTATGCCTGCCTCCCGCTTGGTTATCTCTATTTCCATATCTTTTCTTTTTACCTTCAAGGCCGCGATATCGACATCCATATCAGCAAACTTAAAACATTGTCCGACCATCCTGGCAGGGTCCGTTCGCCGAAGTACTGCTTTTATCCGCGCCAGCAGCTCCTCGAGCGAAAACGGTTTGGTTATATAATCATCGGCCCCGAGATTAAGGCCGGCTATTTTTTCTTTTTCCTGTCCCTTAGCTGTCAGCATAATAATCGGAGTTTGCAGACCATCTCGACGCCATTTGGAACACAGTTGTTCGCCGCTTATCTTTGGTAGCATCAGGTCGAGCAATATCAAATCAAAATTTTTCCCGGCTACAGTTCGCTCAGCCTCAAGGCCATCTAACGCAACGACAACCTTAAAGTCGTGATACTTAAGAAAATCCTTCAGTGCCGCCAGGATTTTCTCCTCGTCTTCGACAATAAGTATAGATGTTTTTTGTACCATAGTAACACTCGTCCCTATTTATATTATAGGCAATATCGGCGCCGAAGGTTTGTAAATGTTTTGTAAAAAAACTCACCTGTTATTTTACGTCCATTTTACTGAGCTCTCAACCGTTTATGTCGTATTATTTATATAGTGAGATAACCATTTTTTGGAACCTTTTTGAAAGGGGAATGCAAAATGCGATACGTAAGACGGAATCAGAAATGGCTGTCCAGGTTTATATGTCTTCCTGGGATTTTTGTGATGTTTTTCATACCGGCAGACATGGCGGCCAATGTCCCTGAAGGAATACTGGCAAATATGCCTGTAAAAGAGATTACCATCTTCAAAGATGGACACGCCTTTGTCCTGCACGAGGGTAAAATGCCGACCGACACCGACGGAAACGTCGTACTCGACTATCTGCCCAGGCCGATTATAGGAACGTTTTGGGCCTATTCCGCAGACACCAAAGCCAAACTCACCGGTGTGGTCTCCGGCAAACACGTTGTCTCGGTTAAGAGAACAGCCCTGACTATTCCCGAGCTCATCGAGGGAAATATCGGAGCGAAAGTCCGAATTACCGAGGCCGGACTCAGTCCCTACGAGAGCACCATTCTCGGGATTCCGACTCGAAGCTCCGAAGAACTCGGTCGCGCTAACCCTCCGGGAAGTCCGGATGAGTTACCGCAGCGGGGCAGCATCGTTCTGTTAAAGTTTGAAGGTGGGGTCAAAGCTGTTCCTATCAGCCGAATTCAGGAAGTTACTTTTCTCGATGAACCCGGACTGCAACTGGCCGGTGAGGAATTCCGAAATATAATGACGCTCAAACTTGACTGGGGCCAAGGCAAATCTGAACAGGCCGCAGACGTTGGTATGGTCTATGTCCAACGGGGTATCCGCTGGATTCCCAATTATCGAGTCGATATCGATGGCAAGGGAAACGCCGTCATTAAACTTCAGGCAACAATCATCAACGAATTAACGGATGTCAAAAACGTCAAGGCCCACCTTGTGATTGGTGTGCCAAAGTTTGCATTCGAGAAAGCGCCCGATCCAATTTCGCTGCAACAAGCGGTAGCACAGCTTTCAAGACATTTCCGCCCTGACAGTCAATCCGCCTATGCCTTTTCCAACATGATTATGAGCCAGGCAGATATGTCCGTACGCCGCACGGAAGTCTCGGGCAATAGTGACACACTCGACCTTGGCCCCGACGTTGCCGGCTCCGAAAAGAATGAGGACCTGTACGTCTTCACGCTCGAAAATATAACCTTGAAGAAGGGCCAGCGAATGGTCGTGCCGGTAGCCGAATACAAGCTCGCATATCAGGACGTTTTCGTGCTCGACCTTCCGTTCGGACCGCCTCTGGAGGTTCGACATCGTTTCAACAATGACCAGCGGGCCAAACTGGCCCGGCTTTACCACGCGCCAAAGGTAATGCACAAGATACGCCTCGCCAATAGCGCAAAATGTCCATTGACAACCGCTCCGGCACTGATACTTCGTCAAGGCCGCGTGATTGCCCAGGGTATGATGACCTACACCGCTGTCGGTGCATCGAGCGACCTTGAACTGACCACCGCTGTGGACATCGCTGTTGAAAAACTCGACAGGGAAACCGATCGTATACCCGATGCAACTAAATGGGACGGCTATAGTTACGCCCGGAGTAATCTAACCGGGACCATTCACCTTACAAACCGCCGTACCGAAACCGTTTATTTGGAAATCCGGCGATCCGTCTTGGGCCACATCGATAACACCACCCATGAAGGTTTAATCGAGCACCTCGGCAGACACGAGGGTGAATGGATGGCCTCAGACAGCTTGCCATTCTGGTGGCACTGGTACAACTGGCCAAACTGGTGGTACCATTTCAATGCCGTTGGCCGCGTAACCTGGAAGTACGAACTCAAATCCGGAAATAGCATTGAACTGGAGTATAAATGGCATTACTTCTGGCGTCAGTGAGATATATAAACCAGCCGGACTGCAAGATGCCGTAAGATAAAATTAGTTGTTGAGTGAGTTAACCTGTTTCTCAAATTCTTTTTGAAAGGAAGTGGAAATGGAAAATAAAAGACAAAACCGGGTATATGCCTCTTTCATGATTGTTCTTGTGTCGGTCACTATTTTCGGCGGGCAGGTATGGGGGCAGGTGCAGCACATAACAGTAAGACCGCCGGCATCCAATGTGATTGTGCCACAGAGCCGGGCCTGGTCCTTGGATGCCGGCCGACATGGAGCTATTGAGATTACAAAGATCAGCGCTCTTATAGATATTCTCCAGAGCACAGCGACCACGACAATAGAGATTCAACTGCGCAATACCACCCACCGACGACAGGAAGCCGAGCTGATTTTCCCTGTGCCGGACAAGGCGGTCGTGCGGGGCTTTGCTTATGATGGTCCCGGCGGGGAAATTACAGCAGAAGTGCTTCCAAGAGAAGAGGCAAAAAGAATATACCAACAACTGGTAGCCAAAATTCGCGACCCGGCCCTCGTAGAATTTATCGGATACAATCTGATTCGCTCAAGCGTTTTTCCGGTCGAAGCACACAGCAAACAAAAAGTGCGTTTGACATATGAACATCTTCTCGAATCTGATGGAAACCGTGTGGATTACGTTCTGCCGCGGACCGAATCGCTGGCCTATTCCGTGCCGTGGGAAATTAAGGCAAACATCTCTGCAAAGCGGCCGATATCAACGGCTTACTCGCCCAGTCATACGCTCGATATAAAGCGAGCCGGTGACAAGCAAATGTCCATGAACATTACCACCGATGCCAGGAAAACCCCCGGTCCGTTTCGGCTTTCCTTTTTGCTGGAGGAAAGTGACGTTACGGCCTCGATGTTCACCTATCCCGATGAGAAAGTCAGAGGCGGATATTTCCTGCTGCTTGCCGGTCTGCCGGCCAAGTCTTCAGATGCCGATGATAATCCCGCAATCAAACGCGAATTAACGTTGGTGATCGACCGCTCCGGAAGTATGAGAAATGAAAAAATCCAGCAGGTTAAAGAAGCCACGCTGCAAATCATAGCCGGACTGAAACAAGGTGAAGCTTTTAATATCATCATTTACAACAATTCCGTTGAGCGGTTCTCAAAAAAACCTGTGTTTAAGACAAAAGAAAGTGAACAGGCGGCTCAGGCTTATATAGAAGGTATCACTGCAACCGGCGGAACGAATTTACACGATGCCCTGCTCGAAGCATTAAGTCAGAAACCGATGGAAGGCACACTTCCGATTGTTCTTTTTCTTACCGACGGACTACCGACAGTAGGACAGACATCTGAGATTGTCATCCGGAACCTTGTTATAAAATCAAATCCTCACAATCGGCGGGTATTCACTTTCGGTGTCGGACTTGACGTCAATGCCCCTCTGCTGGAAAAGATAGCAGACGAATCGCGGGCCAGAGCGGAGTTTGTTCTGCCGGAAGAAGATGTCGAGGTCAAAATAGGCAGGGTTTTCAAAAGACTTACCGGCCCGGTATTGGCAGATATAAAACTGGAAGTTATGGACAATAAGGGCAGGCCCGCCATCGGACGCACACGTGACATCATTCCCGGAAAGCTGCCGGATATGTTCGAGGGCGACCAGCTCGTCCTGCTGGGCCAGTACGTTGGTGAAAAGCCGATTATCTTCGAGATTAACGGAAATTATCTGGGCAGAAAACGAACATTTACCTTCACATTTGAATTTGATAAGGCCGATGTGCGAAACGGTTTTGTGCCCCGGCTGTGGGCCAGCAGGAAAATCGCCCAGCTAATCGATGCCGTTCGCCAGATGGGGGCGGATTCCGCCGTATCCAGGAACGACCCCCGGACAAAGGAACTTGTCGATGAAATCGTACGCCTTTCCACCGAGTTCGGTATATTAACGGAATACACGGCATTTCTGGCGAGAGAAGGAACCGACCTTGCAGACAGAGAAGTGATTCGCAGAGAGACATCGGCACTGCTGGAGGGCCGGGCTATGCGTACCCGGTCCGGATTGGGAGGTGTCAATCAGAGTCGTAATATGATTCGGCAAAAAGAGCAACAAGCTCTGAATATGCGAAATGAATTTTATGATGAGCATATGAATCGGGTTTCCATAGCAACGGTTCAGCAGATTAACGACCGTGCATACTACCAAAAAGACAATCGCTGGATTGACAGCAGGATAGTCGAAACCGAATCGGCGGCCAGGCCGGATAAAATTGTTGAGTTTGCTTCGGACGAGTTTTTTGAGATTGTTGAAAAACTTGCCGGAGAAAATCGACAGGGGAGCATTGCTATTGGCGGAGATGTGCTTTTGTTAATAGACGGCCGACG
This sequence comes from uncultured archaeon, assembly GCA_964348065.1. Taxonomy (GTDB): domain Archaea; phylum Aenigmatarchaeota; class Aenigmatarchaeia; order Aenigmatarchaeales; family Aenigmatarchaeaceae; genus CS1-C013. The sequence continues at coordinate 3,021 of CAYGBE010000221.1, read as the reverse complement.
AATTCTTATCAAGGCCCCGGCCGGAGAAAATAATTAACATTCATAAATTTTGAAAGGGACAAAAAAATGAGAAAGACAACATTAACAATTTGGCTTATTGGCGCAGTATTCGTACTATGCGCTGCTGGCGTGATCCTGAGCCGGGAAAGTATTCCGGAAGTTGAGAAAGCCGAGCCAGTTAAAATGCCAGTCGTTGAGAGAAAGCCGCTCGTTCAAATGGCGATTCTGCTGGATACGAGCGGGAGCATGTCGGGCCTTATCGACCAGGCCAGGACCGAACTGTGGGCAATCGTCAATGAGTTTATCTTCGCCGAGAGAAACGGCTTAGAGCCCGAAGTCCACGTGGCACTTTATGAATACGGCAAAAATTCATTGCCGAGGGAAAAAGGATACGTAAGGCAAATCGTCCCGTTCACGAGCGACCTCGATAAAGTATCCGAAGAGCTCTTTGCCCTGAAGACCAACGGTGGAGACGAATACTGCGGATGGGTGATAAAAGAGGCGAGCGAGCAACTTAAATGGAGCAGTTCGCCCGACGATCTCAAGGTTATTTTCATAGCCGGAAATGAGCCGTTCACTCAGGGGCCGGTCGATTATCGCCAATCCTGTAAGGCAGCGATTTCAAAAGATATCATCGTCAACACGATTCACTGCGGCCCGCCGAGCGCTGGTATTGAAGGTAAATGGAAAGACGGTGCCGTATTGGCTGACGGACAATATATGAACATCGACCATAACCGTAAGGCCATCCATATTGACGCCCCACAAGACAAGGAAATCGCCGAACTCGGCATAAAGCTGAACCAGACCTATATCGCTTTTGGCACAAGGGGCAACCTCGCCTATGAGAGGCAAAGCGCACAGGACAGGAACGCTTCGGCCGCCTCGAAAGAGTCCTTGCTTCAACGGGCGGTAACAAAGGCATCGCGTAATTACAGAAACGAGGCCTGGGACCTTGTTGACGCTCTGAAAAACAATAACGTGCAGTTGGAGGATATTAAGGACGAGGAGTTGCCCAAAGAGATGCAGAATATGACCGTCAAAGAAAGAAAGGCCTACGTTGAAGCCAAGGCAAAACAACGTAATGAAATGCAGCAAAAGATACAACAGCTTAACGAGCAGCGTAAGAAATACATAGCCGAGGAAATGGAAAAGCTCCGGAAAGAAGGCAAAACTCTTGGCTCGGCTGTTATAAAGGCCATCCGCGATCAGGCGCAAGAAAAGAACTTTACTTTTGAATCTTCCGAGAAGTCATCAAAAAATCTTGAACCCGACGCTTCGCAATGATTTGCCGAGTTATGGGCGAAAACTTCAGGTGCACCCTGCGGAGGGTGCACCTTGACTTTTTGAAGAGAAGGGAGATTACTTTGCTCTACAGAGTGATTCATACCATAAGTCATCTTTCCAGCGAGTTCCAAAATGCCAGAATTCTTCTAAAAGCCATCTCTTTCAGGAGCTGAAGAACACCACAATTGTCAGGTGACATCATGTCTCCAAAATGTCTCCACAAATGTTAATTTTGCCTATATCGAGTCCGAATAAATGTCAATTTTTTGCACAAATACAAATATTTTTAAATTATTAACGGATTAAGTAGACGGTGGAAATAGAATACGTAAATCATTTAATTCTTTTGGGAATACCAATTAAAGTAAATGGCTACTTAATTATCACTAAGATACAACCGCTGCACGGCGGAACTGTGAAGCTTGTGCCGATTTTACCAGTTAGGGAATCTTTAGCTGACTCGTTGAGTTTGATTTCATAAGGTGCTGCAGCACCAGGAAGATTAACGACAACCAGAGCCTCCTCATATCTTCTTTGCCAAACGTGTGAGCTTATTTGCTTACCTGGTGACATTGGCAGACCGATTTTTACGTCGTATTCGGGGTACCAATCGTGGCGATGGCTTGTATTGTCTGAAAAGAGATAATAGAAATCACCAATCGAAAGAGCATAACATAAACTCCACCATCGGGCTGCATTGTCGGCAGGAGGTTTCTGGCCTCGCTTAGGGTCGCCTGGCCAGCCAGCACGTTGTCGAATTTCTTCAAACCGCTCAATGAGACTAATTCGAGGTTGCCTCAATAGCGATTGCGTATGTTGCATCTGTCGGATACAGTTGTCCCACTGTGTACGGTTATGGCTCCAGCCTGATTCATACATCATCCCATTAAGATAGGGAGCGGCGAAGTCGTATTTGCCGATTGCGTAACCAGCGTTGGCCAAGATCAGGAAATCGTCGCCAACTGCCTTTCGTACGGTCTTCAAAAAGGCCACCCAGGGCTGCGGCTCATTGCGGATGTTGTCATAGAAGACGCCATCGACTCCGACCTTCTTGAGTGCGATTGTTTGCTGAACGACATGCTGACGATAGTCTTCATTGTACCAGTCCATCCTGTGAGTCCCCGGCCAGAATTGCTGGCGCTTGCCATCCTTACGCAACCACCATGAATGGTCTTCGGGTAACCAACTATCGGGATATTCGTAGAACAACAGATCACCAATTATCACGGCATCAGGATTAAGCTTGCGAATTTCAGCAATCCGTTTCTTCGCAATCATCACTGATTTAGCTGTGAAGTGGTCGGCAAGACCCCTTGGATCACCATCCCACTTCAAGCCAAGACGTCCACTGCCAGCCATGATAAGATCGTGTCTGGCCATGCTTTCCAGAGAGTTGTCTCCACGAACCGGCGCCCATAGCATCGCTATCCGTGGATAGGAAGTTTTCATGAATTTCTGCGGTTGGCTGACACCAGTTTCAGCATAACTGCTATTAGCCACCATTGAAGTGATCGCAATGCAAATAAGAACCAACTGAGTAGTTTTAATATACATCTTGCTCCTAATTTCATTATTGTTCATTGATGCCAAAATTCTGTTTTATGGTGCCGGTGGATACAGACGAATGTCATCGAAGAACATCATACCTGTACCGCCGGTAACCGAGCTAAGACCAAGAGTAATCGAATTAACGTTTGTGAGGTTCACACCCTGGTCGGCAAATTTCTGCAGGTC
>CAYGBE010000220.1:0-9790 GCA_964348065.1 uncultured archaeon | reverse complement strand
TCAAGCCCGACTCTCTACAAATCTCTTCGAGAGCTTTGAGTCTGTCTTTGGGAAAAATGTGTTTACCTTCCGGCCTGGTATGTCGTTTACGGTCCATTCTTAACTAGGAATCATAGGGTATTCCTGGGCCCCTGTCAAGGGGTCTTCGTCTTCGCATGATTGGATTGAACGGGGATTTACCAAAGCGCCGAGACTGTTGTAGGTTCGGCCGTCTTCCCATTGAAAGGCTTGTCGGCGTAGAAGCTTTGTCCAGAGATGCTATCAGGAGGACGCGCATGTTTCTAACTGAAACATGCTTTTTCGAGCAATGCCAAATCATTGCATATTTCAACCACAAATAATCACATATGGCAACAAGCCTCAGGCAATAGCGTACCTGGATGGCAGGAAGTTAAGAGGGGTGGTTATTTCCGTCTGAAATCTGGTAGGAACGGAACGTCGCCGAATTTCATTATTTGAGTTAGGATTCGAAACTTCGACCGTGGCTTATCGAGGGAGAATTGGACCTGACTGAATAGGTAGTGGTGATCCGTTTTATTCGATTCCTCCATTTCAATCGATTTGAAATCTAGCCTGGATCTTTTGCTAGGGCTTGAGCTCTTGATATTCTGATGGTATTCTGATCTTCTGAAGACTCAAGATAAGGCAAGCTATCTGGAACTATCGCCCGCTCCGTTTGTCTGCTGGGTCCATACCGAACAGGACTGTGAGCAACCCACTGCGCAGATCAACTCACCGAAGTATGGAGGCGAGCGTGGTCACCCCGACGCTTCTTGAATTGCCAATCGGCGCATAGAGCATTCGGTGTCTGGTAAAAAGAAACCAGCGCGGATAGAAGATCGTTCGGGGCAAACAAACGCCTGTTACTTCGTGTGAGTGCGATCAGTCCCGACCGATAGCTGAATGAGGTGTTGCGGGTGCTGAAGAGAGGGGTGTTCTTTGACAATTTACGCCATCCGTTGCATCCTTCGCTTCGCCTTTGCCTTCTAGAATTTCTCCAGTTGACACACCAAACCTTAAAGTGCTAGGGTGGAAGGGGTAAATCTTTGTTCAAAATATGAGACTAGCTTATATAATGTCCATAAACCGCGACCCATACCTTATAAATTCAATTCTACGAGCCACCCAGATTCTTGAGTCGTTTTCATTTCAAAGACCAGCTTACACGAATAGTGAACTCTCGAAAAAATTGGGGGTGAATAGGGGCACAGTTTCGGATATCTTGAATCCGGTTCGCGGAGCACACAAGTGGACCGTCTAGTCTTCATACTCTCGGTGTAGCAACGCGGAGTGCATCGGATGATTGACCGTATTATTTGCTGTACATGCCATTCTTATCAGCCAATTGTACCATTCCATGCACCTCCTTTCTCTTTCCTCGCAGGAAGAATCCTGATTCTGAACAGAGTGCGAGGTTACGAATTCCCCCCGAGAGTAAAGGAGGTTATCCCTTGCTAGGTGGTTATATGAGGCAAATTCTGTGGGTTGATCTCACCAGCGAAAAGATCCGTGCAATGCCCGTAGACGAGTCTCTGGTAAGGGATTATTTGGGGGGTTACGGTTTGGGAGCCCGATTGCTATACAGCGAACTTAAACCAGGATCTGAGCCCATGGGAGAAGAGAATATCTTGGGCTTTTGTTCCGGACCCTTAACAGGAACACCCGCAATAGAAGGAAACAGGTTCATGGTGGTTTGCAAATCACCACTCACGGGCGGATGGGGTGACGCAAATTGTGGGGGAAGCTTTGGTCCATATATGAAGTTCGCAGGAGTTGACGCCATCTTCTTCAGGGGTGAAGCAAAGACTCCCAAGTATCTTTTCGTTTGCAATGGAGAAGCTAATTTACTGGACGCAGGCCACCTGTGGGGGGCGAATACCAGTAAGACCGAAGGACATCTCAAGAGGATACATGGTGACGACTGCCGAGTTGCCTGCATAGGGCCAGCTGGGGAGAATCTGTCTCTGATCGCTGCAATTATTCATCATGGAAGGGCAGCGGCCCGTTCTGGGGTGGGTGCTGTGATGGGCTCTAAGAACCTAAAGGCAGTCGTGGTCAAAGGCAACAAGGAAGTGCCCTTGGCGGATGTGGATCTTGTCAAGAAGTTGAGGAAGAAATACATGAAATGTCCCTCCAGAGAGTATAAGCCCCTTTCCCAGGCTGGGACTCTAGGAATTCTGGGAAATTCGATCATGTCCGGAGATGCACCGGTAAAGAACTGGAAAGGATCCGGACCAACGGATTTTCCTCAAGGAATAAGGAACTTCGCAAAAGAAAGGGTCATGAGATATCAAACCAAACGAATGGGCTGCTGGAAATGTACAATCGCCTGCAGTGGCAAAATGAAGGTTAAAGAAGGTCGCTACTCATTTGAAGGAAAGAAAGTCGAATACGAAAGTGCCGCGGCTTTTGGCCCTCTGATCATGAATGATAATTTTGAGGCGATTCTGTGTCTGAATGATTTATGTAACAAGCTGGGCTTTGATACCATATCCACTGGGTCGGTGATTGCCTTCGCCATGGAGTGCAGTGAAAACCATTTATTTACGGATAATGATCTAAGAATAAGATGGGGTGATGCAGAAAAGGCGATTCAGCTTCTACCCAAAATGGCCAGACGAGAGGGAGCCGCTGCATTTCTATCCGATGGTGTGAAGAAGGCCTCTGAATCCATCGGGCGCGGGTCTCAAGACTTCGCGATGCATGTCAACGGTCAGGAGTTACCATTTCATGACCCGAGATTTCAGCCTGGAATGGCTACGACATACGCGGTCGAACCTACGCCAGGCCGACATTGCCCATGTGAATGGATCCTGCCACCGGGAATGGATTTCCCTGACGACTTCGAACGCTACTCACCCCATGGCAAAGGCTTATGGCAGAAGAGAATGACTTGCCAGATGCAAGCAGTAAACGCGAGCGGCATATGTCAGTTTGCCTATTACTCATACCCACTTGCGGCTTGGCCCGAGTTTCTCGAGGCCGCGACTGGAATGGAGTACGAGCTGGACAGGTTTGAGCACACCGGAGAAAGGATTCTTAATTTGCGGCATGCTTTCAATCTCAGAGAAGGTTTGAATCCTCTTCGGTTCATGTTCCCAGGACGCGCATTAGGAAAACCCCCTCTGAGGGAGGGAAACACGAGGGGAATTACCGTCGATTTAGACACTCAAGTATCCGAATATTTCCGGGAATTAGACTGGGACTTAGAAACCAGCCACCCTAGTTTGAAAAAACTGCAGCAATTAGGATTGGATTTCGTGATTCAAGATCTATACCCATGATGTGGGTGTCTCCTCACGAATTGCGCGCGCTATAGGTCTGTACGTGAATCGAGATTCAGGGTGAAGTAGTCATCTTGGGCCAGTTGAGACCTCACTGGTAATGGAAAGGGGGTGGGTAAGATGCTTGTCTAACGTTTCCCCAAAGGATTGGGTGAAGAAGCCTCAACATGGAACAACTAGCTCTTAAGGAGGGGAACAAAGATGAAACGGTTCATTGTATTCTCTATTGCCTTGTTGATGGTCTGTACCGGCGTTCTCATAGATGCAAAGGATAGTCTCGCAAACGAGACAATCACCGCTTTGCTCTACGAACAGATTCCCAGCTATGCTCTGGTGGAACGGCTACCTGAATTCGAGGCAGAGACAGGAATCAAGGTCAAGTATGAGCTACTGGCCGAGGCCGCCATGGAAAAGAAGGAAATGCTAGATTTTTCCTCTCACACGGGGATATACGATGTCACCAATGTTCACTTTTGGTACATTCCCCAATTCGCCAGGGCCAAATACATTGAACCTCTCGATGAATGGATTGCCAAGAAATCTCATGCGAAATGGAAATCAATGGATGATTTTGTGCCGTCCTATCTCGACGGTATGAAGTATGAAGGGAAAATCTATGGCCTGCCCTTTCAGGGGATTGTCCAGATACTATACTACCGCAAGGATTTGATCGATGAACACAATCTGAAGGTTCCTAAGACGATGACTGAACTGATGGAAGTTGCCAAAGCTCTGACGCTTGACCTCAATGGTGACGGCGAAATTGATCTTTACGGATACACAGATCGTGGGTCAGCGGATCCCGCTTCCTTCATGAGTCCGGTTGGTTGGATCTACGCTTGGGGGGTTGAGTTTCTTGATAAAGATATGAGACCTCAATTGGACACTCCCGAGGCAATTGCTGCAGTTACCCACTACGTCAAGCTCCTGAGGGAATGTGGACCACCCGGGCAGGCCAATATCGGTTGGGCTGAGGCCGAACAAGCCATTCTGTCTGGAAAAGCCGCAATGCACGCCGATACTCATGATTTGACACAAGACATGGACGACCCAAAAATATCACAGGTAGCCGGCAAAATCGAGTTTGCCATGCCCCCAAAACAGGTGAGGTACGCTCAGGATTTCTTTGCGAGTGGGATAAGCATAAATGCCGACTCGAAACACAAGGAAGCGGCCTGGCTTTTCACACAGTGGGCTACAAGTACAGCCGTACAGAAAGAAATCGTTAAAACCGGTCAACGAAGCGACTATACCGTCGAGAGTGTCTTGGGCAGTCCAGAATTCAAAAAGAATGTCAGGGCTGCTGACACGATACTTGAGGCTGCGAGGGTCGCTGATCCGAGCTACTTCCCGAGGATCCCAGAGTTCGGACAGCTTGCCGATGTGTTTTGCGCAGCGGTTTCTACAGCCGTTGCAAAGGGTCCTGAATCGGTGCCTGGTCTGATGAAAGAGGCGAATGCAGAAGTCACCAAAATCATGAAGAACGCAGGATACTACCAATAGTAGTCGATTCGTATATGATTCATGGGGACGGGGTGGTGCAAATGCCCCGTCCCCATGGAGTGAAAAACAAGCCGCACAAGGTCCAACCTTCCAAAGACTATGTCACGAAGATTCTTCGATTCTTACTACCCTTTCATAATTCCTGGGGTCGTTGCCCTGGTCGTTCTTGTCTTATACCCAACGATCTATGCCTTGCAACTCAGTCTAAAGAAATGGAATTTGACAGAGAGTACGGTCCAGGAGTTTATCTGGTTCTCCAACTATCTAGCGATTTTTGGAGAGCCCCGGTTTCTCTATGCTTTTGGCCGTACCCTAATGTTCGTTGGAGTGAGCACGGGAGTTTCAATAGCCATTGGTTTTCTCCTCGCAGTCCTATTGAACAGAAACCTAAGAGGAAAGGGGATAATACGAACCTGTTTGATTGTTCCGATGGTCATGACGCCGGTCGTCGTCGGTTTAACGTGGAGATTTATGTACAATACTGAACTGGGTATGATCAACTATTTCCTGGACTTGTTAGGATTTGGGAAATATCCGTTCCTTGGGCGTACTGGTACCGCGCTACCGGCAATAATCGTCACTGACATATGGCAGTATTCACCTTTTGCCACACTTATTCTCCTAGCCGGGCTCGAGAGTCTATCTCCGGCACCCTTTGAAGCGGCAGACATTGATGGTGCTAGTGCATGGCAGAAGCTTAGATACATAACACTTCCATTGATGAGAGGACCAATTCTGGTTGCTGTCTTATTCAGAATAATGCTGAGTTTCTCCGCCTTTGATACGATATTTGTGATGACGGGCGGTGGACCGGGTCGGTCTTCCGAGACGTTAATAATGTATGTCTATCGTTTGGCCTTTGAACATTGGCACATGGGTAAAGCGTCAGCTGTAGGAATCATCATGCTTATCTCCCTTATTGTTATATCAAGAATGATCATAAACTTTGCAAGGAAGGGCATTACTGCACCGGAAGCGCGAGAAAGATGAAAAGGAGCCCTGTTCAGTCAGTAGTCATCTACTCGATTCTCATCGTGGCGGTGCTACTCGCAGTGTTCCCCTTATACTGGGTAATAGCAACATCCTTGAAACTGAGAGTTGATGTTTTCAAGATGCCCCCAGTTTGGTTCTTCAAACCAACGCTTGATAACTTCCGATTGGTGTTGACGAGTAGGTTCCCAGGTTATTTCGTGAATAGCTTAATCATTTCGGTGGGGAGCCTGATCGTATCTCTACTAATAGGCGTACCGACGGCGTATGGCCTTGCGAGACTGAAGACGGAGAAGAAAAGGGATATAATGTTCTTCATCCTTTCTACTCGCATGGCCCCTCCCGCGGTTTTTATTATCCCATTTTACATTCTCTGGAGTCGGCTGGGCCTCATAGACACCCACCTGTCGTTGATCGTTATGTATTCTCTATTTACAATTTCTTTCGTTGTGTGGATGATGAGGAGTTTTTTTGAAGAAATACCTATAGAAATTGAAGAGGCTGCATGGTTGGATGGTTGTTCAAGATGGGGATGCTTTTTCAAGGTGTCTCTGCCGTGCGTTCGTGGAGGCCTCGTTGCTGCCACAATTCTGGCGATACTTCTTAGTTGGAACGAGTTTTTTTACGCGCTGATACTGACCGCTTTTGATACGAAGACAATGCCAGTCGCATTGCCCGGATATATCGGCTTTGTGAGGATGAGATGGGGAGAACTCTGTGCTGCTGCCACAATTGTTGTCATACCCGTAGTCGTATTTGCGTTGATTGTCCAGAAGAACATCGTCAGAGGGCTAGTTGGGTCTGCGATAGAAGAATAGAGAATAACGGGGAAAGGATACCCCCACGTCAAAGTGACTCCGACCGAATAGTCTTGGAATTCTTCAGACTCTCGTTGTGCAGAAGAGGGCTCGGTTGAAAATAGGCTTCGATGGGTTGAATAAACCTGTGAGAAAGGAGGAACCGTTTTGTCGTGCACAGTATGTTTAGTGTCTACATCTTCCGGACAAAGGCTCTGGCCATCTGATGAAATATCCCAAGCTGAAAGATTTCTTTCCCAAGCAGCTCGGGAGTTGGAGGAGCTGGGAATAAAAGTCATCTCACATCCTAGAATCGTTCGCACACCAGAAGACGGGGCCGCTATAGCTCGGGAACTGAGGAATTCCGAGGCCGAGGTCTTGATTTGCTACATTGGGGGTTGGTCGTACTCATCGGCAATCGTTGCTTTGGCAACCGAGATACATCTGCCGATGATACTGTGGACGAATAGCAGGCCGGAAACAGCCGGCCTTGTCGGTGCAGGGATAGCAAAGGGAGCTCTGGATGAAGTCGGGATTGACCACAGCTTCGTCTACGGTGAATTCGGTGAGGAGGAGACCAGACGGAAACTGACTCTTCTTGTCAAAGGCTTGAGCCTCAAGAGAAAGGTCTCAAGGAGTAAGTTCGGTCTTTTTGGCAACAGAACGTTTGGCATGAATACAACTTCCATAGATATCAACCAGTGGAGACGTCAATTCAACATAGAAGTTGAGTGCATAGACCAGATAGAGCTTTTGGAGAGAGCCCGTTCAGCCGACACCTCAGTCGTGACTAATGTTCGGAAATGGATGGGCGAAACGTTTGGGCAGATCCAAGGACGTGACGATGTTTTGGATAGGTCCATTAGGCTATATGTAGCAATGCTTGGCATTATTCAGGCGTATGGACTCGATTTTGTCGCGGTGCGCTGTCTGCCTGAGCTTTCACAGTATTACGCTACCTTCTGCGTAGCGAATGCCCTGTTAAACGACTCGATTGACCACAGGGGGGAAAAGACCCCCTTTGTCTGTGCCTGTGAGGCTGATGGAAACGGGGCCCTGACGATGCAAATGCTAAGACTTTTGACGTCTGCCCCAGTCAATTTTGGAGACGTGCGGTATGTCGACCGCGAAAAAGGTCTCCTGGTCATTTGCAACTGTGGATCTCAAGCACCTGGACTTGCTGATTCTCGTAAGAATGTTCATTGGCTTCCTCAATTGAGCTTTCAAGGAGAGGGCGGTGGGGTGTGCACCCAGTACGTGTGCAAAGCCGGGTCTGTTACTTTGGCAAGAGCAAGTCGGATTTCTGGAGAGTATGTGATGCTTATTGAAACTGGGAAGTGCATCGACGCCCCGAGAGAACGCCTACATGAGACGACCTGGGAATGGCCGCACGCATTTGTCGAACTGACCTCGGATTATCAGCATTTCTTGAATCATGTGAGATCGAATCACATCCATATGGTTTATGGAGATGTCTCTTCTGAATTGAAGGTTGCGTGCAGGGCCATGGGTATCAAGATATTAGCCTTGGATCAATTACCGATTACGGGGGGCTAAATAGGACGGTAGCTCGAGTCAATCCCGAGGTCGCAGTTGGGAGAATCAGATTCTTGCGTGAAACGCAAAAGGTGCAAGGCGTAGGGACCTTGAGTTAGCGTATACATACGAAAGAACCCTCGTTTGGTGGGTGACAGGGTAGGAAGGGGAAATGTGGCCATATTGAAAATTCAAGCGCCTGCCTTGTTGGATGGTACCCAAGAGACAGAAGAGCTTCGTATAAACAGAAAGACCCTAGCTGAAATCCTCGAGGTCTTGCTGTCTACCTATCCAGATCTGGAAGAAAGGATTTTCGTAGACAAAAGCCGTGATACCATCAGAGAGACGTTGCTCATATTCCATAATGACGAACTGATCCGGGAAAAAAGAGCACGAGATTACGATAGAACCATTAATCCACGGGATGAAATCAAACTACTAACGTTGTTCTCGGGTGGTTGACCGACCGTCGACTTAAGGGAAGATGGCCGTCCGCACTGCAACGAGTCCGTTCTTCAGAACAGTTGAGAGATTTTCGGACAACCACCGATCTTGCCGATCATCTGAAGTAAGCTTCTATACTCCCTTGTCGATGATGAGTGACTGCTCCTTGTGGTGAACATGGCGAGTAATTCATTTGAGATAAACATGCACTGTTGAACCGATGGCGATTACGGCATATGGACAATGGCGGGCTAATTGGCCACAACGCCTCCATTTAAAGAGACGAAAAGAGACCTTCTGAAGTGCTGACCTGATAGGGACTCCGGAGAAAAGACTATCCAGGCAGTGAGAATAACATCTGTTTGCCACGGGAATTCAGTGTCTGAGTGGCGGAGCCGAGTATCCGCGACGAATGACATACAACTGCCGAGAATGCCACGGAATTCTCGATGTTCAGTACAACGATGCGATCAAGAAGGAAGGGAAAAGTCTGGCAAAGTTCTCCGTGGGGAAGGACAAAGGGATGGGGAGATTTTTTGTTGGATGCATCAAAACGATTCTGAGTAGAACAATTCGCCTGACCGTCACTCACTTCAGCCCCGCCCTGAGTAGGCTGTCACCGAGGCGCTCTAATACGCGTTGATCCTTATAGGGGAGCCTCTGCTCCGCAGACTCCATGGAAAAATGGGGATGTATCTTCACCAGTTTTTCAGCCTGAGCCCAAGCCTCTTCCTCCCGACCCAGCTCCACATAACTGGCAGTGATATAGACATGGGCTGGCCAAAAATTGGGGTTTCGGTTTAGGACTCTCTCAAGTGCCGCAATCGCCTCCTCGTATCGCCCTGCCAAGAAGTAGGCGTGGCCTAGGTTGTGTAAATACCAGACCGGGTATCTGGGGTTTAGACGCATCGCCTTCTTCACCAAAGCAATGGCTTCCTCCGGTCTCCCTGCAAAGTAAAGAATTTCCCCCAGCCCCACAAGCCCATCGGCATAATTGGGATTGAGGGCGATCGTCTTTTCCAGCTCGGCGATGGCCAGTTCATGCCGCTTTTTCCACAAATGGACTTTGCCCAATAGGGAGTGGGCTTCGGACAGAGAATCATCCAGTGATGCAGCCCTCTGCGCCAATTCAAAGGCCCGCTCAAGAGACTGCGGGTCCTGACTCCATCCAAAAGACCACTCCGTCCAGTACGTCCAACCCAACCCTGAATGTCCCAAGGCATACTGCGGGGCCAG
>CAYGBE010000219.1:0-4556 GCA_964348065.1 uncultured archaeon | reverse complement strand
ACCCAAAATCTTGGCCTTGCCCGGAGTATCGTAAGCGCTGTGGATTATGTATTTGAAGAATACGACAGATTAATTCTGCTCGAAGATGATTGCATTCCACAGCGTTATTTTTTCGATTTTATGCAAAGATGTCTGGAAAAATATGAAGATAATCAGCGAGTATTTGGCATATCTGGTTACACGGTTAAAATTCCTGACCACATACTGGCTGACTACCCGTACGATTTATATTTCTGTCCAAGGATAGGTAGCTGGGGCTGGGCGACGTGGAAAAGGGCCTGGAAACATCGCGGTAGTGATTTACTTGAGCTTATCGATACGGCCATAAAAAACGGTGTTGATCTATGTCAGGGCGGCTCAGATATTCCACTTTCGCTCGAAAACATACTCCGTGGTGAAGTCAAAGACGTTTGGACGTTGAACTGGGTACTATCAGTCTATATTAACAACGGTGTGTATGTCTATCCCACAAGGTCTCATATCAGAAATATAGGAATGGATGGCACAGGTCTTCATTGCGGAAATACTAATAAATATGATACTCCCTGTGCTGATATGCAGCCTACACATTATCCGGAGAATATTTTCCTCGATGAGCGTATTATCGATAACTTCAGAAATTATTACCAATCAACAGTCGAACGAAACCAAAAGGCCATTAATTTCCTAAAGTCTCTGCGACGAGAAAAGCCCCTTAAAATCGCACAGATAAACTCAGTTGATAAAAAGGGTGGAGCTGCGAGAGTGGCGTGGATGATAAACGAAGGCCTAAAACAACGGGACCACCAAGTCAAAATGTTTGTAAAATGCAAGTACTCAAATGACCCTGGTGTTAAGATAATCACTGATGCAATACAGGACAGCGGCAAACATTACACCGAACAAGGTTATATGTATTATGATGTCAATTCGACCTTTCAATTGGTTTCTCACCCCGAGTTCATGGCGTGCGATGCGGTGCATTACCATAATCTACACGGCAATTATTTCAACCCATTTGCGTTACCTGCTTTGACAAAGAGCAAACCATCTGTATGGACTCTCCACGATATGCACAGTATGACCGGCCATTGTGCTTATGCGTTTGACTGCGAAAAATGGCAGTCGGGCTGCGGAAACTGTCCGTATCTGGATTCCTATCCACCTATCACCCAAGACCGTACAGCCGAAATGTGGCGTGATAAAAAACTCATATATAATGAATCCAACTTCGAACTGATAGTGCCCTCACAATGGTTGAAAAACATAGTTAGAAAGAGCATACTCAAAGATAAAAAAGTTCACTTGATATACAATGGCATTGACGAGCGTATTTATAGACCCTTGGACAAGAATGCAATTCGTAAGATGTTTAAGATACCTCCGAACGCTATAATTATTAGCTTTGTTGCGCATGGAGGATTAATCGATAAGCGCAAAGGGGGCGATTTTATCTTGGAGGCTTACAAATACTTTATTGCAAAATACCCTAACGTGTTTTTCATTTGTGTTGGAGGTACCTCTAATAAAGCACCAACGGAAAGATTTTTACAAATTCCTTTTTTGTTGGATGAAGAGAAACTGGTTCAACTCTATTGCGCATCTGATATATTTCTATTCCCTACGTTGGCGGACAACTGTCCCCTTGTGATATTGGAAGTTATGGGGTGCGGTGTTCCAATTATATCTTTCAATACGGGAGGAGTTCCTGAGATAATTGAACATGGAAAAACGGGGTTAATAGCAGGATTCAAGAATAGTGAAGAATTCATCAGAATGACCGAATATCTGGTCGCTGACAAAGCAAAACGGGAGGAATTTGGTGCTGCCAGCCGTGAAAGACTGCTACAAATGTTCACACTTGAGCAGATGATAGACAAACACATTGCATTGTACGAGCGCTTGGTTGAAGAAGGTAGAAAGAAAAACTATATCCCGCCAAAGAACAAAGTAGTGCTGCCGGCAGCAACTGGCGATAAGCAATATAAGTACGTGGCCTCGGCAATTGTATCAACCTACAATTCAGAAAAGCACATTCGCGGATGCCTCCAAGACCTGGAAAGTCAAACCATAGCCGACAGACTTGAAATCATTGTGGTCAATAGCGGCTCACAGCAAAATGAAGAAGCAATTGTCAGAGAGTTCCAGCAAAAATACGACAATATCAAGTATATCAAAACCGAACAGCGTGAAACTATTTACAAGGCCTGGAATAGAGCAATTAAAGCCGCATCGGGAAAATACATCACTAACGCCAATACAGACGACAGACATCGCCAGGACGCTTTTGAGATAATGATAAGGGCCTTAGATAAAAATCCGGACAAAGTCTTGGTTTATGCCAATCAGTTAGAGATAAAACAAATTGATGGTCAAAGGATTCCAACTCGTGAGTATATAGCTGGAGAGTTTTCACGAGCTCGATTGTTTCACGGTGAATGCCCTCCTGGCTCTCAGCCAATGTGGCGTAGGGACGTGCATAATGTATTCGGCTACTTCGATGAAAGCTTCACAATCGGTGGAGATTACGAGTTCTGGTTCAGACTGACACAAACATTTGATTTCCTATACTTGAACGAAGTATTAGGAGAGCGTTATGTTTGTCCAGAGTCTGTTAGCGTATCCAACACTGATTTGACAACAAGTTTGGAGAACATGGTTATCCGCAAGTGCTACGAATATGCGCTCCAGGAAGGTATGACGATAGGTGCGACTGGAATAAGTGATCATCCGATATTCTCCAGGTGGTCTGAAGTGAATATCTGGAAGCAAAACACTAAAGCCAAGCTCAAAGACAGGCGAGTATCTCTGGTTGATAATATTAAAGATACCTGGGATTTCAGAACAAATCCGTCACCGAAACTAACAATCGTAATAGTCACCTATAATAGACACAAAGAATTATTGGAAAATCTCTATGCTCTGAATGACCAAAAAGAGAAAAACTTTGAAGTAATCGTTATGGATAATGGCGGTGATTTGTCCTGGCTCAAGCAACATATAGATGAATTCAATTTTGGCCTTTGTGGGATAGAACTTGAATTTAATTTCGGTCCATCGCCTGCAAAAAACATAGGTACTGAGTTTGCTAAAGCCAAGTACATAGCATTCCTTGATGATGTTGCTGTTGCCGATAAGGACCTGGTCAGGAACATTGTAGAGCATTTTGAAAATTACAGTATCTGCGGCCTAAGAGGGAAAGTCCTGCCGAAAACACAGACCAACTTGCAAATTATTCCCGTCAATTACGATCTGGGTGACCAGATTATAGCTACTGCCTGTGAGGTTAGTTCCCTTTCTGCATTCAGAAAAGATATTCTTATTGAAATGGGGGGATTCGACGAGTTACTATTCGGCTCCGAAGGGATGGAGCTTTCCTATAGAATATGCAAATCTATGAAAGAAAAAGTAAAAAGCATACTCTATTTTCCTGATGTAATTGTTTATCACGACCATTGTCCTGAAGGTCCGGTCCAAGCTGAAAAGATACTGCGGCAGCATTGGATGGCGCTGTTAGCATGGAGAAAGGACAACGACATAACGGGGTACAAAGAGCTTGTTCATAGTCTATATCCCGGGAATAAAACTGTATTTGAAAATAAAGACAACTACTCGTGGATTTTAAACGTGGCTATATACTTGCAAAGGAATTTTCCTGAAGAAGCTGTGGTATGGGCCGAGAAGGCCGTTGCATTAAGCCCCGATGGGTTGAAAGGCTGCTATTTTCTTGGTTCTTTGTACACATGGTTTGGCAGATATGATGAGGCTCTTACCCTGCTGGAAAGGATATACGAACCACTGCGGAACTCAGCAATAAGCGGTGGTAGTGAGTTTATCAGCTCTGAGTTTAAAGACCAGGTCGACATACGTGAATGCTATGCAAGCATGTGTACAAAACTGGCACAGTGTTATATGCGAACATATCAATACCAAAAGGTAAAGCAGGTTTATACAGATTTGTTGAATGACCCGAATCTGATTTTAGCGGAAGAGCAAAAGGCAGATATTCTCAATGTGCTGAAAAAATTGGAGAGAACTCCACCAGCACCAATCATCGCAGAAAAGAAAAGCAGCACTATTGTATCTGCTAAGTCAGAGCGGGACTATTTGGTTTCAGTGATAGTCTCCACTTATAATTCAGAGAAGTTCCTGAGAGGCTGTCTGGAAGATTTGGAGCAACAGACAATTGCCGAAAAGCTGGAGATCATTGTTATTAACAGCGGCTCGCAGGAAAATGAAGAGGCAATAGTTCATGAATATCAGCAAAAGCATAATAATATAGTCTATATTAAAACTGAGCAACGTGAGGGAATTTACACCGCCTGGAACCGTGCCATCAAGGTTGCTCGGGGGACTTTTCTAACCAACGCCAATACAGATGACCGGCACCGTGAGGATGCTCTGGAAATAATGGCTGAAACGCTGCTGGCCAATCCTGATGTTGCTCTTGTTTACGGCGACCAGATATGTACCGATACTCCAAATTGCACCTTTGCCAATCATCATGCTACCGAGATGGCTAAAAGACCTGAATACAGCCAGGAAAGACTACTTTTCGGCTGTTGCGTGGGCTCACA
>CAYGBE010000218.1:0-7765 GCA_964348065.1 uncultured archaeon | reverse complement strand
ATTATCTACATTTATATCATCTTTTTCTATTGCAAAATAATGGACTGAAGTGTTTGCTACATAGCTGTTGTTGTTTGATGCATTGAAAAAGTAGTACATAGTTGCAGTTTGATTACTACAAACATAATCTGAATAGGTTATAAAAACATTACATGGATACGAAACATTACAACCTGAAATATTTGTTTGATTTCCTATCTGTTCCCAAGGTCCATTCGGATAAATGGAATGCCATGCATATACTGATACATTATATGTATTTGGATCAGTAGCATTAACAGTAAAATTGAAATCTTCGCCCCATCCTCCTGTACTTGGAGTCACATTTTCATTTGATAATGCCGGTTCTTCTATAGACCAAGCCCATGTATAATCTATTCTGATCATATTTGTTGAAGATGGAGTTCCTCCACCACCCAGTGCTTCAATTCCTGACCAAAGCTGAAAAGTCCCTGTTTTAGCTGTTGTGTTTGTTACGTTAAATTTATCTGTAGAATTAAGATCACAAGTTCCTTGTTGTTTAGTACTATTTCTTGAACCAAAATCTGGAGAATCACATTGAGGCGGACTTGTAGTACCTACTGTATCATTTGAAAAATCACACATAATTCTCCAGCCTGTGCTAGACTGATCGGGGCTATTAACCAACCAGAAATCATAACTTGTAGATTCATTAAAACCTGCAGAAGTTGCATTTGCTGCTTCTGAATTTCTTATTTCAAAAATATTACACCAACTTCCATCTGCCAGCCTTTCGGCCTTTGCCCTAACACTTATATTACTAAGAAAACATACTTCTGCTGCACCTGGGCATGAATTTTCAGTAGTCCAATTAACAATATTGATATAACTTTCTGTTGCGGAACTATCCGAAATATCAACATCATCACTAAAATCTTGACATTTATATTGAAATCCTCCTATTATACAATCATATTCTTCTGGATCAGAAACTATGACAAACCAAAAATCGCTTATTTTTCCGTCAAAATCAGAGAAGAAGTAATATTTTGTCGAGGGAAGGTTTCTTTCTGGGCTTTTTATAATATACCAGGCAGAAGGATTATCAAATTCTATCTTGTTGTAAGTATCATTATGTTCACTTATATTTCCATTATTTGGATTAGTGACTGTCCATGATTTAGGATAGTAATCTGTTATATTTCCAGTTTCATTAACAACCCATATACTCATATTTACATCAGTTAGAGGAGGAGCTTTGTGTTGACCACACCTATCACAATCTAATCTTCTATAGAATCTAATAGAAGATCTTGAGTCTTGTTGCATAATACTCATTTCAGTCTCATTCTGAGTCATATTTTCAGTTATATTCTCACTTATGTTTTGTTCAGGTTCTTCAAATAAAATATCAAATTCAGTTTGAGAAGGATTGAGAAAATCACCACCATTAAAAACAGTTTTTAAAATACCTTCTTCACTAACAGGAAAATCAACAAACCCTTCATTATTGGTTAAACCAGAACCTAGAATAGTATTATTCAAGTAAAAATCAATTTGCTGATTTTCTAATAAATCACCATTATCTAGAATTAGAGTAGCTCTAATAAGATTTTCACCAATTTCTAAATTAATAGAAGTATTAGCCCACACTTCTATTGGAAAGCTTCTTTCTACTGTTTGTGGTATTCCTATAAAGTTTCCAGAAGGAGTTGTATTCGATCCGTTTGTAGTAGAATTAATAGCACCTATTGTTGTGTTTGCAGCAAAAGCTACTACAGAGGTTAAGATTATGATTATTGGTATCAATAACTGACTTTGACCTGAATATCCTTTATGCTTCATAATTTACCACAACTTTAATTTCGTTCAATCCAAGGGCTGTCGATATGTCGGTTTTGAGACTAATTTCAGCTTCACAAGCATCATTTGGCTCTAAAGTTCCACAGAATTCTCGTTCATAACCAGAAACTATTTCAAAATCATTTGGTAATTCCCAAACAAGAACAACATTTCTAGCTGTTAGAGAATCGATATTAGTTACAGTTGCTTTTGCTGTTAATTCTTCTCCTCTTGTTATTTTCTCAGGATAATCTAGCTCAATTTCAAAGTTTACTGCAGTTTTTTCAGGAATTTCTACAGTATCATTTGGAATTATGGGAATAGTAAAATTAGGATCTATGAGACTTTCATTTTCAGTTTTATTTTCTTCAAAAGTTTCATTAGAATTAGGAAGAGTTTCATTAGGAATTTCGACACTTGAATTCTCTAGAGAAACATTTTTTTCTGTCGACACATTTATTATTGTCAGATTGATGTTTTCGACAATGTTGATTTCTACAGCAGAATTAATGTTTGGTGATACATTTGGATAATTGCTAGCTGTTAAAGGGCTTGTGTTTATTGTTGTAAAATTGCTTAAATTAGTTTGATTGAATAAACTAGTATTTTGATAAGCAAGAATTGCTGTTTCACTTAAAAGAAATGTTATTATCATTATAATTGAAATAAGCTTTAATTGTGATTTCTTGCCTATTCTTCTTTCCTTTAGACTATCTAGTATCTTTTTTTCGTCACTTTGATTTTTGAATTTTTCATTCAAGTAACAAAGTTTTGCAACTCCGACAATTCTTTGAAAAATAATTCCAGCACCCAGAAGTTCGTGAACATATTTTGTAACAGTATGTCTATGCAATCCTGAAGATCGGGCTAAAGAAAGTAGAGTCAATCCTTCTGGATGCTCTCTTAAAACTTCAATTATAGATTTTCGTGGGTCTTGGTAGTTCATTTACAAACCCTTTGTACAATATTGTACAACAAATCCGGCCGGATTTTATTCTATTATAAACAGTGTCGATGCAGATATACTACAAGAAACAACAGAACAAGTTAAGAGTCGACAGTTTTGAAAAAAATTACCAAAATTTAAAGTGTCGAAATAGATTTATATGTGAAAAATAGAAAAATATATTGTATTTCATGGCTATTTTTAAATCAGAAGATAAGGAAAAGAGAATTTTAGAAGAAAGTATAAAGAAATTAGATGTTAAATACGCAAAAATAGCTATAGAATTAGAAAGACTAAAAAAATTAAATGAAAAAATCGACAAGATAGAGTCGAAATTAAAAGGTTTAGACGATATTGTTTCTGCTGGTGGAATGACTCTTCAACCACGTACAATTTCTGTTAAAACCAAAGAAGCAATAAGATTAATACTTCAAAAATACGGTAAAGTGACGGCTTCTGAATTAAGTAAATTAATTAAACTGTCGAGAACAAGGTGTAATGAATACCTAAAAGAGATGGAAGAAGAAGGCCTATTATTTTCTTTAATTGACAGTCGGAAAAAGTTCTATTCTCTCCGACATTAATTTTTTCAAAAAGTTCTTTTGTCGATTTGTTGTCGAGCTCATTTTGTCTTTTATGAATTAATTCATATTAGAACTTGTTTAACCATTCAATTAACTCTTTTTTATCAACTTTCTTGTTTGAGACTCTTCTTGATATCTTCTCAAATAACTCAGAAGTTAATCTCTCGAGGTTTTCAATTTTTGTTAATAAATTACTCTTTTCTTTACTCTTTTTATTGTACTCCAACTCAGTGTAAACCCATAATGCTATGAAATCTATTACAATCATTATTAAAATAATTTCTATTTTGTAGAATAAGCTAGTTATTATTGTTATTAAGACTAAAACCCAAAAAAACCTCATAAAACTAATATGAAACTAAGAAATTTAAGTTTGTTCTTCCTTTTCTAAATACACCATATCTGCAATAGACATGGCCGAATCTTTAGTTTCTTCTTCATTTTTCTCAGGCATCCTGGGTCTTGAATTTTGGTGATTGGGATACGAAGAAACATTAGCATAAATATTATTACATATTTGCTCTATTTCATCAACCCTTTTTGCTAATTCTTTAATTGTTTTTGAAGGAAATCTTCTTTGATGTTCAATTATTGCTCCTAATGATAAGAATTGCACTGTGATCATTGCCATTATTAAATCTAGTATTTCATATCCTAAAAAATATAAAATTATTAAAGATATTGTTACTACTGTTAGAAAGATAAACAGATATCTTAAACGCATATTGAAGATTTCTCCTTAAAAAGATTTAAATCTTATTTTACATACACGATTTTTAGTTCATTGGGATTGTCTGTTTCTTGCATTACAAATTCTCTGAAATCATACTTTTTATCAGATAAAATGTGTTCTAGCATTAACAGATCTGTTGGTATCATTTTTTTCTTAATTTTATCAGATAAAGGCAAATCAAACCATTCAAATCTTTCAATATCAGTTCCTTCTACATCTTCAGATATTTTTTTATCAATTTCAGCTTTACAAGTTCTGAATATTAAATGATCTCTAGGATTACCTTTTTTATCTAAGAATATTTCACTATACAATCCTCTGATTTCAATTGAGTCTTCTTTTATAGAAAAACCAACTTCTTCCATAACTTCTTTTTTTATAATATCTTCAGTTAACATTCCAAAAGTTTGTCTTCCTCCTAATATTCCATAAAATCCTTTATAAGGTTCTCTTTTTCTTTTTGCTAGAAGAATTTTGTTTTTATTAAATAATGCTATTAAAACAACTGGTAATGGGTTTTTTTCTTTATACATATCAAATTTAGTCATAAAAATACTGGATAAAATAATTATTTATCTTTTTCTTTTCATAGAGTTATTATGTCATCTAAACCTCTTTTTTCACCTACAGATTTTAGATATCCGGTTCCAGAATTAGAACCTTATTTAAGTAATGAAGCTGTAGTTAGGTCTGAAGCTAGAGTTGAAGCTGCTTTAGCAAAGGTTTTAGCTAATAGAGGAATAGGTACTCTAAAAGCTGCTAAAGAAATAAGTTTGGCAGCTTCTCAAGTTAGAAATGAAGAAGTAAAAAATGAAGAAAAAATAACAAAACATTGGAGTAGAGCTTTAGCAAATGTTATAAGAAATAAAGTTTCAGATGAAGCAAAACCATTGGTTCACTTGATTGCAACTTCTTATGATATTGTTGATTCAGCTATGGCTTTAAGATATAGAGATGCAACAGAAAATGTTATTATTCCAGATATGGTTAATTTAGAAAAAATTTTAATTGATTTAGCTAGAAAAGAATCTAACACAATACAGATTGGTAGAACCCATGGTCAATGGGCAGAACCAATAACATTTGGTTTTGATATTGCTTATCGTTTGGATAGATGGGGAGACAGAATCCTTAAAGTAAAAGAATCAGCAGAAAACCTGATAGGTAAATTTTCTGGGGCAGTAGGAGCTTATAATCAATCTTCATTATTCTTTGATGATCCAGAAACATTTGAAGCAGAAGTTTTAAATGAACTTGGATTAAAACCCGCAATAATTTCTACACAAATAGCTCCTCCAGAACCAGTAACAGATTTTATACATTATATTGTATCAAGTTTTGGGGTTTTAGCAGATTATGCAAGAACAATGAGAAATCTACAAAGATCAGAAATAGCAGAAATTGGAGAACCATTTGAAAAAGAAACACAAGTTGGAAGTTCAACTATGCCTCAAAAGAGAAACCCAATAAATTTTGAAAACGTTGAAAGTGCTTTCAAAGAAAAAATGCCTCATATGATTACAATGTATTTAGACCAAATATCTGAACATCAAAGAGACTTAACAAATTCAATGTCACAGAGATATACTGCTGAAACTTTAGTTTTATTCGATTCTTCAATTAGAAGAATGACAAAAATTACAAGCAAATTAAGAGTGGATGAAAATAATATGAAGAGAAATTTTGATTTTAGTAAAGATAGAATTATTGCAGAGCCGTTGTATATTAGTTTAGCTGCCCATGGTCATCCTAATGCTCATGAATATGTTAGAAAATTAACATTAAAGGCAGATAGAGAAAAAAGATTATTAAAAGAAATTGTTTTTGAAGATAAGGAATTAAAACCATATTTAAATAAATTTACAAAAACTCAGATAAATGCTATTAAAGATCCTTCTAATTACACTGGAATAGCGTCACAAAAAGCAATTAAAGTTGCTGATTATTGGGAATCGAAATTAAGAGTAGAAGGACTATTATAATTTTCTTATTCTTTGTAATGTAAGAAAGCTACAAATTTATTTTTTCGTCCCATTTCCCTTCTTTTATTTCTTCCATAATTTCTTTGGGTTTTTTGTCTTCAATATAAACTCCACCACTAACACAAAATCCAACAACTTGTTTTACAGCTTCTTTCAAATTGTCAGTTTTCATGCTTTCCATTTTCATTTTAGCAATTTTAACAATTTGTTCAAACTTCAAACTTTCTTTAAATTCTTCCTTAACTTCTTCTTTTTCAAAAACATTAAAAGGAGCTTTAGCCAATTTTTTAACATTCAACTCTTTTTTAACTAAAGCAGCAACAGAAGGTGTACCAACAGAAATATCAATTTCTTTGGTTTTAGGATCAATTTTAACTGTAACAGGAATTTCCATTCCATTAAATTCCTTTGTTTTTTCATTTATTTTACTAATAACTTCTTGGATATTAACTTTTGCAGCAGCTAACTGCGGACCTAATGGTGGTGCTGGTTTTGCTTTTCCACCTTCTACAATAGCTTTTATTTCTGTCATTTTTCTTCACTTTTTTCTGCAGACTCAATAACACGAGCCGATTCTATTGGAATTGTAATAGGAATAGGAATTGCAGCTTCTAACAACTCTATAGTTAATTCTTCTTTTGCTTCATCAACTCTTGTAACTTTTCCCTTTTCATTTTTGAAAGGACCACCTACTACTTCAACAACATCTCCTTTGTTAACTTTAATTTCAATCTTTTTAACTTCCAAGAAATTTTTAATGTCTTTAATTTTAACTTCTTTTTTTATAATTCCTTTAACATGTGGAACACCTTTTATAACTCCGTTTATTGCTTCTATATCGCCTTCTATAAAAACATAACCTTTCAAATCTCCTGGATGAAAAATACATTTTATATCCAATTTATTATTTTTTATTCTGTTAACAAGAGTTTCAATAACAGCATTTTCTCTTCCTACTGTTGTTCTTACTGTTCTTATCATTTAAGCACCAATGGCTGATTGTATTAGAAAGTATATTAGAAATATTACAAATCCTATTATGCCTAAGAATATTATTCCAGATCCAGTTATTTTCATTGATTTTCTAAACTCATCCTTGTCTGGTTTATGACTAACACTTAAAACTCTTTTATATTGTTTTAATTTATTTTTTAGTCTTCCGCCTCGACCTGGCTTTTTTTCTCCAATATTCACTTTTTCCACATAAACACCCAGAATAAAACTATTATAAAGAGTATTATTTAAAAGCTTTTTGTTTTATTAATATCTCTAATTGTTTCTGATATTTTTCAATTATTTCAATTTTAGACAAAATCTATTCCAAGTATTTTTTCAATTTCTCTTTGTTTTTCTTTTGAGAAAACTCTTTCACCATATGCATATGCTTCAGGTGCCCTTACTCCAGTAACTATTAACAAAGCTCTTACCATGTCTCCTAGTTCTTTTGAAATTTGTGCGCCCCATATGATTTTTGCCTCTCCAGCTATTTTTGCTGAAATTGCTTCTACAATTTCTTGACATTCTCTTATTGTAATATCTGTTCCCCCTGAAACATTTACTAATGCACCATTTGCTTCTTCAATATCAACATCTAACAATGGATTGTTCAAAGCTTTTTCAACAGCCTCTACTGCTCTGTTTTCTGTGTCTGATTCTCCTAATCCAATCATTGCTAATCCACCATCAGTCATAACAGCTCTTATGTCTGCAAAATCTA
>CAYGBE010000217.1:0-9204 GCA_964348065.1 uncultured archaeon | reverse complement strand
GGACAGCCTCATGTAAGGGCTATGGATCCATTTTTTCCGGATGAGAACATGGTTGTTTATCTTGGCACTAATCCCAAGAGTAGAAAAGTACAGGAAATTCGAAATAATCCAAAGGTTACTCTTTATTATTCAGATAATAAAGGGGAGGGTTATGTTGCCATCATTGGGACTGCTAATCTTGTGGATGATCCAAAGGAAAAAGTTATCTGGTGGAAGAAAGAGTGGGATGAGTTTTATAAGGATCAAAAGGAAAACTACCTATTAATCAAAGTAGTTCCTGAAAAACTTGAAATTGTAAATTATAAACACAATATTATTAGTGATACGGAAACTTGGACAGTCCCTTCTGTTGAGTTTGAAATCCATGAATTAAGGGAGTGACATAAGATAGGGATATGCTACTGAAATTATTGCATCTACATGTGCTGTCGAACTACCAGAATTCTTCGAAAAGCCACCTCTTTCAGAAGCTAAAAAACACCCTAATTTCCAGGTGACATTATGACACCATTTTGTCTCCACAAATCCCAATTTTGCCTATGTCGAGTCCTAAAAAATGTCAGTTTTTGTGAAAATATCAATATTTCATGATAATTTTTTATGTGTAATCGGATTAAGTATCCGACGCAAAAGAAATATATCAATCATGTAATTCTTTTTAGAATAAAGAAAAGCTGGTAACTTTCTCAGGTTACCAGCTCGTCTTCCTAAGACAGTATTGAAGAAGCTCTCAGATATTTATTGTCGACCTCACAATTCAGTCTAAGATCGCCAAAGCGTCTTTCACACGTTGACCGACTCCTGGATTTATGTCTTCTGCGAGCACATCTGTTGAATGTCCAACGACTATGTTGGTAGTAGTAGCTGCAGCTTCGCCGGAAACAGGTTCACGAGTTAAGTCTAAGACCTGCTCAGTTGCACCTCCAGTTCCTGGTAGGAACTCGCCTGATTCAAAGACAAGGTTACCTTCACAAGCTGCGTCTAAAATCACACAAGGCAGATCGCTAGAAGTAAGTCCTGGAATGTTGCTACCTATATAGTCATTTCTGATGATGTCGTTATCAGTTCCTCGACACACAATTCCTCCGATTGCTTCAGGGCCGAGCGACCCAATAACGTTTCTTGTAAGCAGGTTGCTGTGGCACCGTGGCTGGACGACTATTTGGGCTGCGCCAGCGTTCAAGTTAGACATGTTGTTTCCTACAAACACGTTGTGGGATGAATTTCCAGTAAGCACTATTCCTCCAAGCGACACGCTGCCTGTAAAATCGTTTCCTTGTACAGTCACGTCTGAACTGTTGCTGAAGTACAAGGAACCTCTACCACCACCATTACACTCAAATTTGTTACTTTTAATGGTGCCTCCGATCCCGCTATTGTCTAAGTGAAGGAAGCTGTAATTGCCAACTATAGTGTTGTGACTAACAGTCCCTATCGGGCATGCACTGCTGTAATAGAAAATGGTAAATCCTTCGCCGGAACTTTTCAGCCAGTTGTTGCTTATAGTTACTTGAGTATTTGGTTCTTGATGCCACACTAATTCCACAGCAACACTCACATCCAAGGTGTCACAATTATTGATTGCAATGTTATTTCTTACTTCTATTGTTGAAAAGTTTGACATGCCAAAAGCTATGCAATCAGTATTTGGAGCAGTACCATCGGGCTTCAAGAAGCCTGCAGTACCGGCCTCTATGTAACAATCTTCGACAACAACTGAGACATCACCAGCCTCCCAAGTAATTATGCCATAACCGTCATCAACTGTTTTGATTCTGCAGTTAGTAATTTTTATGGAGTCACCCTCACCTTCAAGGAGTACACACATGCCCATTGACAAACACTCTATATCCAGGTTGCTGATTATCACATTTTCAGTATTACTTGGACAGCTTACCTGGATAATTGGATCCGTTGGATTCCATACATCTGTTCCCGGAGGGCTTTTAGTGATTTTCGCTTCCCAAATTCTGTTGTCTGTACCTGTACCGGTGTTGACGTCACCAGCTGGTTTTGGACCAGTTAATTCTATGCTGTTATTAACATTTAGTATACCTGTCCAGTTGTATGTGCCAGGGTGGAAGTACACTACTCCGCCACCATCCACTGCAGCTTGGATTGTTTCAAGAGTGTCGGTTGGCCAGACTTCAGATGCTCCAGGTGGTACTTGTCCTCTCACAGGTGCACAAACCAAGATTAAAATTCCCACAGCAGCAGCAAGAACACCTTTTAGGAATTTTGGTTTTGGTTTACGGACTATGACTGACGTGATTTTTCTTTTTCTAAACATAACTGTTTCTCCTTTATATTCTGATTACCTCAGACCGAAAAGGCTTTGTGGATTAGATTCTGCCCTCACTGCAAATCACGTCGAACTGAGCAGCAAAGGTATGGGAAACAAAATACGTTTAACTGAACTCTAAGAGGACAAGTTTCGCTACCAAAATGGTGGATTTGCGTCTAATGTCATTACTAATCTCCTCGATAGACTCTTATCTTCTGTCCCATTTACGATCTCGTTACTAATTTTCAGTCGGCTGTGGAATCGCCGTCTGCCAGTATTGCATCATAAGCTCAAGGTCCTGTTCATCTACGATGCCATCTTGCTGTGTGGCAGGAGCGATGTCGGCCGATGGTTCAGCAGTCCCCCAGAATTCAATAAGGATCAACAGATCCTCTATATCCACTTTCCAATCATCGTTCAAGTCCGAACGCTTGGCCAGCACCGTATCCAATGCGGCCCGGGCATCGACACGCCCCCAACCGTAGTATTCATCCCAGCCAGGATCACCTAAATCCTTTGCAGACTGCTCAAGAAAATGCCGTACCTGGTCGCCAGTTAGATCTGGTTCCACAGAAAGTATGAGAGCCGCGACGCCAGCTACGATGGGGCAAGCCCCAGAGGTGTGGGTCATCCCGCAATAGTCAGTTGTATAGTACCCAGCGCTTCCACAGATGTCTGTGGTGGCGGTCCACGGGCCACCGGATCCCCCGGTCGGCGCGACGATGTCCAATCCTGGTCCGTAGTTGCTATAACTCCAGCGCTGGTCGTGGTCATCTGTAGCACCCACAGCAATAATGTCAGACCGGCCCTTGAAACCCGTGATGTTCGAGCTTTCGTTACCTGCCGAAAAGACGACAATGCAGCCTTTTCCATCTCGGCCGATCCCACCCAAGCTCGTGACGTCCGTTATGGCCGAGTTGACTATTGGCGAGTCTGTAGTTCCCCAACTGCAACTGAGAACATCAGCACCATTACTCGCTGCCCAGCGAATCGCTGTCGCTGCCACCTCAGCCGTCACCTCCCATGGTGCCACACCTATCCGGATAGGCATGATCCTGCAATTCCAGGTAACACCTACTACGCCAATGCCGTTGTTCCCTTCGGCCGAAATAAGCCCAGCACAGGCTGTTCCATGCGGGGCGTGATAATTACTGCCTAGAACGGGCTCTGGTAGGTCGTCATCGTCAAGGAAATCATATCCTGGTACGAGATTATTGGCTAAGTCCGGATGATCTAACACGACGCCGGTGTCCAATACAGCGATGACAATATTGGGATCTCCTGTCGTGATTTCCCACGCCTCCGGGGCATTGATGTCTGCGCCAGGTGTGCCACCTGACTGCCCGGTGTTGTGCAAGTGCCACTGTGCGTGGCAATACTCACCGCACAGATCGTTAGGTATGACCTGTCCAGCAATTCCCATCGAACCAGCCACGATTACAATACCCAAGGTAGCTGCAAGAACACGTGTCAGGAACTGGGATTTTGGTTCACCGATTAAGGTTAAAGTAATTTTTCTTTTTCTAAACATGACCGTTTCTCCTTTAACATTATTAAACAGCAAAGAAAGAAGATGCCGGGCAAAGTCCCTAT
Organism: uncultured archaeon; assembly: GCA_964348065.1. Classification (GTDB taxonomy): domain Archaea; phylum Aenigmatarchaeota; class Aenigmatarchaeia; order Aenigmatarchaeales; family Aenigmatarchaeaceae; genus CS1-C013. Next base: position 5,327 of record CAYGBE010000217.1, on the reverse strand, counting down.
GGAAAAAGAGGCTCATCATCGGTCCAGTGCATCGCCATAATCTCAAGGTCGGCTCGATTGACCTGGCCGTCGCCATTGATGTCTCCTGCAATAATAGTACTACAGACTGGCTCGCCAAAATATGCCTTGCTTGCTTCGGGCATGCTGCCGTAGGCACCCATATTGACAAAGCCCCCACTTGGGAAGGGCTCTAAGCCAATTGGACTCATGGGATCGCCGGCATCAATGCATGGGCTGGTGACATCATCCTGCACCCAGGATTGGCTATTAGGATTCCAGCGGCCAGCTTGAGATCTCAAATGAAAGTCGCCATTGTTTGGATCTGCGAATAGCGGGTCGGCTTCGATGTTGCCCACACCCCAGTTGATCGTGCCACCTTCGATAAGAGCCGCTGCCTCTCCGCCGGCCGCATTGCTGTTAGTGACGCTGAATGTTCCTCTATTCCTTACCCAAATCTCGCTCCCTTTAGGAGCGGTGTTTCCCCAGAGGATGCTATTCGTGACTATCGCAGAGGCCCCTTTATCACAGCCCATCGCCCCGCCGGTTTGTCCTGCCGAGTTGCCCCAGATGGTACAGTTGTTAACCGTCATGAAAGCGACTGCTTTGTCGCAGGACAATCCCCCGCCCCATACCGCCGCCGAGTTCCGAGCGATTAAGCAATTGGTCAAAGTTGCAGAAGAGTGGTCGCTGCATTCCACTCCACCACCTTGTCTTTGCGATGTGTTGCTTATTACTTCGCAGTTGGTCATAGTCAGGGACGAGTTTAGGTAGCACTCTATTCCGCCTCCCCACGTCCCGATTGAGTTTCCTCTGATAATGCAGTCGGACATAGTCGCAGACGAGTTTTGCTCGCAAAACATGGCACCACCAATTACTCCCCCTGAGTTCTCTGTGATAACACAGTTGGTTATAGTCACCAGTGATTTGTAGCACTGGATCCCCGCGCCTCCCATTCCGGCCGAATTCTCCCCTATATAGCAGGTGGTCAGAATCAGCGAAGAGTCATCCAGGCAAGATAAGCCGCCTCCATATCCGGCATTGTGCACAGAGACACCAGTAACGGAGTTACCCCTAATATTGCAGTTGGTTAGGCTCGCGGAGGCATTGTCCCAACATAAAAGCCCTCCGCCAAATCCATGGGCTGAGTTGTCCTTGATAGTGCAATTGGTCAGGACTAGGGAGGACCCCGAGACGGAGGCCACCCCCCCGGCGTTTACTGGTGTCTCGTTCTCCGCGATCATGCAGTCGGTCAGAATCGCATGTGAATTCAAACAGGTTATCCCACTCCCATGAGATCCCTCATTATTGATTATCGTGCAGGCGATAATGGTGGGCGAAGCCTCCCAGCACAGAATCGCTCCGCCTGTCGGTCCGCTCCACCTGTTTCCGTAAGGGTCGCTACGCCGGCAGCCTTTGCCCCCGGTGATAGTGAATCCCTCAAGAACGGACGCGTCGGTCTCGGTGTTCTCGAAGATTACGACACTAGCACGATTGATATCAGCCGGCGTGCTCATCCGGATGGTTGTCGCATCCGGCCCGGCTTCGGACTTCACCGTAATGGCCTTGCCTCGAAATGTGACCGGCTCGGTGATAACGTACTCGCCCGGTGCTACCAGTACCGTATCCCCATCTTGTGCTGCATCTATTGCCTCTTGTACCGTCTGAAAATCCCAGCCTGTTGCTGGACCTACGGTAATCGTGTCCCCCTTCGCATAGCTGATACTAGCAAGCAGAAAAGCCGCTACTATGAGAAGGGCAGCCTTATGCAACAGGATGTTCTTTTTCAGCGCTATCGACATTCTGATAAAATTGTCTTGGGTTTGCTTATTCTTAAACATGATTTGGTCTCCTTTAAGGTTACAGGTTATTTTTATTTTATTTATGTTCTGCATCCTCCAGCCCGATTGCCTTTCTGCTCTATATATAAACTCAACAAAATTTTCTGATCTTGCGCGAAAAACTGAAATTTTTTGTATTTTTCTTTCTTCTTGGAGATAAGCGCTTGATATATAAAGCTTTATTGCTTAGACTAAGGAGCAGAGAAACTCCCTGATTCCGCGTCGGAGCGTTCATTCCGCGCTGGAGGTAAGCGGACATTTATGGTCTCTCGCAAAAAACCTAAATGGCGACTTACGAATTATGAAACGCGACGATTACACAAGTATGGGTGGCACAGGAGGAGCATTCCTGACCACTCATTGGTCCATATTCGAGGACACAACTTCGACGGATGAAGACAACAGCCGAGCTGTGATAGACCAGCTTCTGAGAAGCTATTGGAAACCCGTTTACTGCTATCTCCGTCGTCACGGTTACGATAATGAGCAGGCCAAGGATCTAACGCAGAGCTTCTTTCACGAGGTCGTGCTTGAGCGGGATTTGGTCGAGAAGGCCGACCCGGCTAAGGGCCGGTTTCGCTCGTTTCTGTTGATGGCTTTGAACCGATATCTTGCCAACGTACGCAAGGGTCAAGAACGTCAACGACGTACGCCAAAAGGTAACCTTGTCTCACTGGAGATGGTCGAGCCCCCTGAACTATCTCAGTTAGTTGATAAGTCGGACCCGGAAGACTGCTTCAACCTTGCCTGGGTATCAGGATTGCTGGAACAAGCCTTACAGGACGTTGAAATCAGATGCCGAGAAGATGGCACAATCGTCCATTGGCATGTCTTCCGTGAGCGGGTTCTGGAACCCATCATGAATAGGGCTGAGCCTGTCCCGCTCAAAGATATATGCGCCAAATATGGCATTAATGATGAGGCCAAAGCCTCCAATATGATCGTTACAGTCAAAAGACGTTTCCAGGCTGTTCTGAGGGAATATATCCGCAAGTCCGTGGTATCTGATCAACAGGTTGCCGATGAATTAGAAGAAATAAAGAGATTTTTCCCAAAAATCGCGCAAGAATAAAAATAATTGTTGAACTTATTTATAGAGCACGGCTCTTAACGAACGTTAACCGAACAGAATTCCGTAGAGATTATGGCAAAGAAGCGAATATTTAGTTTGGACCCCGATCAACTGGAACGCCTTCTGTCCATAGGTACTGGGGCAGAGGATCCAGCCAAGAAGCCGGAGCAAAGACGAGGAGACGATGAAGGTAATGCCTCATCTGGAGAGAAACGTCCTCTCAAAAAGAAGGAAGATACAGCAGACCCAACCGCATCTCTATCGACGGTCATCGAACAGCCCGGCAGTCGGATTGGACACTACAAATTGCTCAATGTCCTGGGTGAAGGTGGTATGGGGATTGTGTACCTAGCACAACAGCATCAGCCGGTTAAACGCCAAGTTGCAGTTAAGATTATCAAGCCCGGTATGGATTCGAAACGTGTCATTGCCCGATTTGAGGCTGAAAGGCAGGCACTGGCCTTATTAGACCATCCTAATATCGCTCACGTCTATGACGCCGGGACAACAGAGAACGGCCGACCTTACTTTGTGATGGAGTACGTCAAGGGCTTATCCATAACTGAGCATTGCGACCACCACAAGCTTACTATAGAAGACAGATTGAATTTGTTCCGTCAAGTATGTCTCGCTGTTCATCATGCTCACCAGAAAGGTATTATTCATCGCGACATAAAGCCGTCAAATATTCTGGTCTCTCTACAAGATGACCAGGCAGTGCTGAAGATTATCGATTTCGGAGTAGCCAAGGCTATTAGCCAGCCTTTGACAGAGAAAACGCTTTTCACTGAACAGGGCCAGTTGTTCGGTACTCCTGAGTACATGAGTCCTGAACAGGCGGATATGGCCAATGAAGACATCGATACCCGCTCGGATATCTACTCATTGGGAGTATTGCTGTATGTCCTTTTGACTGGCGTATTGCCGTTTGATTCCACAACTTTTCGCGAAGGCGGGATTGAGCACATCCGGCAGGTCATTCGTGAAAGCGATCCAAAAACGCCGAGCACCCGACTGTCAAGTCTGGGTGAAGAGGCCAAGAAACTTGCCGAAAGGCGCCGCACAGAAGTTGCAACACTTGCCAAGTGTTTGCACAGGGAACTTGAATGGATCCCCCTCAAGGCCATGCGTAAAGAGCGTACGGAGCGCTATCGTTCGGCCTCCGAACTTGCGGACGATATCGAGAATTACTTAAATGGTGCCCCATTGTTAGCTGGTCCACCAGGAACCCTATATCGGTTTAAGAAGTTCATGCGGAGGAACCGAGCACTCGTAAGCGGCATTGCAGCAGTGTTGGCTGTCCTTATTGCCGGGATAATAGCCTCTACTCTCTTTGCCATCGGCCAAACTCGTGCTCGGGTTGAATCGCAGGCTGTCTCTAACTTTCTTCGATACAGCGTTCTGGAGTCACTGGACCCCTTTAAGGTGGGAGGCAGTCAGATTACTATTCGCTCAGTTTTTGACTCTGCATCGGCAAGCCTTGAGAGCCAATTTGCAGGCACGCCACTGGCCGAGGCAGAAATCCGATATACTGTAGGAAACGCGTACTGGAGCTTGGGTCTGTATGAACAGGCAGAAATGCATCTCAGACGTGCACTGGAGATCCAACAGGCCGAGTTAGGCCCAGAGAATCCGGCTACTCTGTCGACCACTCACTATCTTGGCTGGTTATACTTTTCAAAGAGTCGTTACACTGAGGCAGAGCAATTCCTCACTCAATCTATGGAAGGTAGGACTCGTGTGCTGGGTAGGGAAGATGGGGACACGCTGCTTTCTATGGTCGGGCTTGCCTGTGTTTACAATTTCCAGGGGCGTTTCAATGAGGCCGAGAAACTCATCCGGAAGGCTCTGGAGATTACCCGGCGTGTGCTGGGAGAAGAGCACCCGCATATACCGGCCTTCATGAATGCATTGGCCTTTGTTTACGAATTGCAGGGTCGCTATAATGAAGAAGAGCATCTGGCCAAGCAGGGTCTAAAGATCGCTCGACGGGTGCTGGGCGAAAATGATTGGTTCGCGCTTCTTTTGAAGCATACCATTGCCAGAACATACATGCTCCAAGGCAGATATGACGAGGCCGAAGAACCTTTGCAAGAGGTCCTAAAGGGCAGGCGCGAGGCCTGGGGCCAGGAGCATCCGGACACGCTTGACACGATGGTTAGTATTGGCTTACTGTATTATGCCCAAGGTCGATACGAGGATGCTGAATCATATTTGAACGAGGTGCTGGAGAACTCTCTTCGGATTCTGGGTAGCGCACATTTCACCACTGCTGGGTGTATGTATGGGCTTGGAAAGTTGTATTTGAGTCAGAGTAAATATGACAAAGCAGAGTCATTGCTGGAGAAGGTGTGGGAGAGCACGGACCAGATACTGGGTGAGGATAATTGGGCCACACTGAGAATTACGAACACGCT
>CAYGBE010000216.1:0-6718 GCA_964348065.1 uncultured archaeon | reverse complement strand
CGAAGACCGAGGAGATGATGCTCAGCCTGTTCGCCGAGTCGCTGCAGATGTGGGGGTCCCCGGGATATACCGAGGACTGGATCACGGTGATTTTTCCCGATTTTCTGGGAGACATGATCGATTAAAGAACTACATCGTATAATATTTGATCGCGCCTTCCCATTCGAAATCGTTCATGGTATGGAGCCCCGGGCGGGATTTAAACGCCAATTTACTAGTAAAAACATCTGAAAAATAATGAATGATTAGAGACACAGATCACACTCGAGAGCGGGAGGTGGGGAAATCACCCCGATTTACTAGTAAAAATAGCCCCATACTCTTTTCGTAATTTCAACGCACACGGGCAAATTGAAGAGGTTTTATGGTTAACTAGAGTGTATTCTTTTTTAAGTATGTTCGGTGGGATGGCTGTGGAGACAGTATTATGGATTTACTTCGCCAACTTAATTTTCCTCATAATCCACGAGATGGACTCTGCTCATTGGGAGGAGTGGAAGCTCTTCAAGCTACCTGGGGGGATAACGGGTTTCCTTGCGGTCCACGTTCCACTTTTCTCTTTCTTCATGTATGGACTGATCCAAGTTCATGATGGTACTAGAGTAGGACTGGTCTTCTCTCTGGTCCTCTCCTTGAGCGGGCTCTTCGCCTTCACAATCCACACATACTTCATTAGGAAAGGGAGAGAAGAGTTCAACACGCTTGCATCGAAGGCGATACTTCCAGCGACACTTATACTGTCAATTATACAGTTAGTATCCACCGCATTACTTCTTTCCAATCCAGCATAATTTCGCATACTGTAAATATGCTCGAATATTTTATTAATCAGAGTGGGGAGCTGCCCCCATGTCAGAGCTTGCCAGACTGTAGATACCGATGTAACTCGTTCTTTGAAAACCCTTCAATGCCCATTTTCTTCACGGTTGCTCCGGTTTCCCAGTAATCCTTTTGATTCAATACTGATGACAAATGGATCAGAGAGTCGATCGTTGGCGTAGATGCTCCAAATTGGTCGCCTAGACTCGAATAGGGAACTAATCCGAACTCTACGTCCTCTTCTATGAACCTATGTTTGAGGGTTTTAGGGGCGCGTATGAACCGGTTAATCTCGCTATCTTTGAGGGCGAGGAAGAAAGACCCCTCTTTATAAGCACGCTCAGAGGTATAACCTCCCCTATAAAAATATTCTAGGAAGGGCATAGTTTTGATATTCATAGAATTGGCCACACCGATTCTCTCTTGGTCAACTTTCTCAACGACATTTGAAACGCTGGGTGATGAGCCTTCATAATAGAAACGAAAGTCTCCACCAGTGCTCTCTATCCATCCGGCATTCAATATCATAACAGCCGTATGCATGATCGCATTGGGATTGAGAAGGCTGGTCTCCAAAACAGTTTCCGCTTTCTGAGCGCTAGGGTAGAGCTCTTTGAAACGGGCGTACGCGCTGTCTAATCCCTGGCTTGGTAGAGAAGAGAAGAAGAGTAACTTGGAGCGAAGTGTGACTCTCACCTTTCCGGGTTCGACTATCCTGCAAATATAGGTCATAGTGTTTGTTTCGCAGACAGCTATTTTTTTCTCAAAGCCTAACGCGCAAAGTTTGTTTGTGAAGCATAGAGCGCCCCCTGTTCCTCCCGGATTGAGGATAATTGTTTGATCCTCCTTCACAACTGGGGCAAGCAACTCTGCAAATATATAATGAGCCGGCGTTGGGAATATGATGATGATCTGATTCACCCCCTTTACTGCTTCGTGTATATCCCCCGTGATTTTTGCTATCTCTGCGAATCCCTCTCCGACTGCACCAGTTAATTCGATCCCTCCCTTCTCGAGCAAGGTTTTGAGCCTTTTATCTTTAAAGTCAAAGAGACTCACATTGTAACCCCTCAGTGTCAGATCAGCTGCTGCAGCGCAGCCGCCGTTCCCCGCTCCTAGGATAGCAATATCGTTTGACATATGTTCATCACGTTGATCCGGAAGTAATATCCATCATCGTAATAATACCTCGCAGGTCGAGTGAATAACCCTAATTATCGGGTAATTTCACAATTATCTTTCATATGAACTCTATCTAGAAAAAAATATACTCATGGAAGTTGTTAAATGCTTCAAGATGAAACGCATCGGGTTAGCATTTAATGACGAAATAAACCTCCAAGAATCCGCCAGACTCACCAAGCTTGCCGAAAAGAGAGACTTCGACTCCATCTGGGTTTTTGAGGATTACTATTACAGGGACGCCATCTCCAGTATGACCTACTTGGCAACCGTCTCCGAAAAAATCAAGCTCGCTACAGGAGTTATCAACCCTCACACACGAAGCCCCCCGCTGCTGGCTATGTCCTTTGTTACCCTAGACGAGCTGTCGAACAACAGGAGCATTCTTGGGATTGGACCGAGTGCCAGACTTTGGCTATACGAAAAGCACCGCCCTGCAATGAGCCAACTCACCGTCATGAAGGAGTGTATAAAGATCTTCAGGAAACTTACCTCGGGAGAGAAGGTGAACTACAAGGGGCGCTACTACGACATCCAGAACGTAAAGCTGGGATTGACGCCCAGCAGAGACCACATCCCCGTTTACCTCGGGGTGATGGGCCCCAAAATGCTCCAGCTAGCAGGGACAATGGCTGACGGAGTATTGCTGACTGCTGGGGCAACTCCAGAGTACGCTGAGTGGGCTCTCGAACAGATAAAAATCGGCGCCGAGAAGTCTGGTCGCGCTCCATCTGAGATCGACCTAGCGTCGTTGATAATGATCTCAGTCGTCGAAGATGACAAAGCGGAGATGGACTCTTTGAGGGGTAAAGTCGCCTTCTTGGCTCTATTGCCTCAATTTGACCCCATACTCAAACTCAGCGGACTTGACGGGCTCGATGCCATCGATGGCATAAGAGAAGCGGGGCGGAGGGGCGACATCGAGGGAGCGGCTAAGCTAGTCCCCGATGAGTTGATTGAGAAAATGGCAATACATGGTACACAGAAGGAGTGCAGGAGAAGACTCAGGGCATTTGAAGACTCGGGTGTGAACCTACCCGTATTAGTGCCTCACGGAAAAATAAGTTCAATTGAAAACGTTATTAGAGCTATGAGTTGATAGCGAGGAAAAAGCTGAGTCTTTTTTCTTTTCGTTTTTTTTATGAGTCCCTCGCGCGCGCAACAGCCCTAGAGTGTTTAAAATATTAGTAAAAATTAGCGTGTTTTATCCAATATTGTTTTTAACTGTTCCGGCGTCTTTCCGTCAAGCCCCATTTTCGTCGCATTCAATCCTTCTTTTTTGTAATTTTTTTTGTTCATAAGTGATGCCAAGTGGACGATGGCGTCCGCAGTTGGAGTTGGGATATCAACAAGTTTGGCTATCGAAGTGAAAGGCACAACGCCGAAGGGCAGGTCCTCTTCGAGATATCTGTGAGTCATGCTAGAAGGAGCTGTTTCACAAGTTTTGTCGTGATATGGTATCGTGTTCTGTATTGCTTCATATATGTTCGCGCCTTTCGAGTTGTAAGTCTTTATCAGCCACTCTCTTAAAGTTAAAATGTTGAACCCTAGAGCCTTCTTGACCGCCACTCGTTCTGCATCCAAAGCCTCGTGCACTCTTGCCACGGAGGGTGATGCGCCTTGTATGTAGAACAGGAAATCGCTCTCCTGATCCTCAACGCGTCCAGCGTTTAATACCATTATGGGCGTATGCAATACGAAGTTCAGGTTGTCAAGGCTTGTTTCCAATACGTTCGTTCCTGGCACGAGTGTTGGAAAAAGGTCTCTAACTCGATCTATTGTTTTTTGGGTCTGGTTTGCGGGTAAAGTAGCGAATGTAACATGGGATTTGTAGCCGTTTACCAATACGCTGCCTGGACCCGTTCTCCTACACGTATAAACGAGGATCTGAGTTTCGCCGATAGTGACCTCTTTCTTGATGCCTTTAGACTCCATCATGTGTGCGAGTTGCAATGTACCGTAGTTCCCTGTGTGAGATATTACGATCTGTCCATCGTCCAAGTGAGGGAGGAGCCTCTCATAAAATATTTCATGAGCGAAAGCGGGAGTAACCACGTTTATCACTTCCATGCCCTCGACCGCTTCTTTCATGTTGGTAGTCGCCAAGTTCAATTTAGCGACACCTGTCCGTACAACGCCCTTTATTTCGATTTCATTGGTCTCAATAACTTGAGCTATACCCGAACCAAATTCAGGGACTTCATAGAAATTAACCTCGTTTCCAGCTAAGGCCAAATCAGCAGCCATCGCGTGACCGCCATGACCTCCACCTAAAACTGCTACTTTCATTAAGTATCCTATAGAGATAGAATATTTCTCATATAATTCTTAGGATTAAATATAAAAAGTCCATGAATAACGATCCTTTACCTAAAAGATGTATTTTATCCATAGTGCCACTATACATATCAGAAACTGATGAAAACAAGATAATAAAAGATTTAGAAAAGTATTCATGGGAAGGAACCCAAAAAAAGATGTTATTGGTTTGAATGGTAACATAGCCGTAAATTCATCATCTGAAGCAAGCATAGTATTAAAAGAGTTTTTAGAAGTAGCAATTAGAGCTGAGAGAAAAAAGTATGACGCAATAATATCATATTGTTATATGGATGTTGGTGTGGATACCGTTAACGTCGGTCTCAAAACGCCGATTGTGGGTCCCCCCGAGTCATCTGCGTTGTTCGCGAGTATGCTTGGAGATAGAATCTCAGTCATCACCGTAGTAACCGCTCAATCCCTCATGCGGCCCAGTTTGAGGAAATTAACACTAGATAAAAACTTCGTCTCGACTAGAGGCATAGATTTCGAGAACTTTTTCGTGTTTTCAGCGGATGAGATAAAAAACGCTATAATGCAGAGGGCCCTTGAAAACAAGTTCTAGAAAGCCGTGGATGATGGCGTACATGTATTCATCCTGGGTTGCACCGGGTTCCCGGTTGCCGACAAGGTGAAGGCGCGCGCGAAACGAGTGGATGCCACTATATTTCGTAGAGGTTTGACGTATCCATCAGGTTCGTGAGGATTTCGTAGCCGCCTTTTGTAACCAGAACCTCGTCCTCGATCTGATAGCCTTCGACACCCGGGTAGAGCAAGAGAGGCTCTATACAGAGCAACATTTTTTCTTCCAATTCCATATTCTCAAAGTCACTCAGCAAAGGCCTTTCATGGGTTGATAGCCCTAGTCCGTGGCCTATAAAGCGTACGAGGGGATATCCCAGCTCATTCCATGAATCAAGGTATACCTTGTAGACCTCCGCTCCCGTTACTCCTGGCTTGATTACATCGAGAATTGTTTCTTGGGTTGTCACCAATTGAGAATATATTTTGGTCTGTCTCTGCGTTGGCTCCCCCACGACCGCCATTCTAACAAAATCTGATAAGAAATATTCCTTCAAAGAGATGAAGTCAACCCTTATCAAATCGCCCTTCTTTAGGACCCTATCTGTTGGGCTGCAATTAGGAAACCCACTGCGCTCGCCTGAACCCACAATCAATATCTTCATCCCATCACCGCCTTCGGTGTAGAATTTATTCACCATGATCCTTGCGAGGTCTTTCTCTGTCATTCCGGGCCTAATGGTTTCAAAGCCTTCGATTATGGCCTTTTCCCCAGCTCTCGCAACATCTCGTAGTATTTTTAGGTGTTTGTCCGTTTTTACTGCAAAGATCTCCTCAAAAAGTTCATCGCATCCGATAAAATCCGTTTTAGGCAACCTTTTCGTAAGTCGCTCGTAGTCAACTTGGGGTAAAAACGTTAATTCGATCCCTATCTTGCCATTTTCCAGCCCTTTCTCTATGAGAACGTCGGTCATAAGGTCAATCGGATCCGTCATGAATTCTCTATAAGATCTAATGTCTTTAATTTCGCTATACTCTTTAGCATGGCCTTCTTCGATGTCGGCAACGATGAGAGTGGGTTCTGTGCTTAATGACTTGATGGATATCGCGTGCCTGCGTCGGGCAAAGAATTGTGAGGGTATTGCACATCCTATGCTATATGCAATATTTTCGGGGGTCATAGCTATTAGCGTGTCTAATCCACTTTCTTCCATTGCTCTATTCTCTTTAGTCATGTAAGCACCTCGAATACAAACCCCTTATATAATTAAGAGGATTCTGATTTCCTTTGTTCTCTCCTAGTAGATTTGGTTCAGTGTTGAACGGAGGATAGAACGCTCTCATATCCACTCTTGAACCGCCCGCGCGCGCAGCCTTCTGAACGTCCCAGACAATCATCTCCAAGCCAGACACAGCCACATCAACAGTCACAAGACCCCGCGCGCGCTCGGCGTGCGAGTTAATGTAATGTTTTTGAAAAAATGCCTGTCAAATTAATTTTTTTAACCCTATTTTTTATCTCCTTGATGTTTGTCGTGTAGAGACCTAATTTTTTCATTCTCTCAAAATACGGTCCACCAGAGAAAGTAAATCTCTGTTTTAAGCCATTAGCAGTCTTCATCTGCTTATTCGCGTGTGATATTATATCGCCAACCGCGAGTTTATCGGGTAGAATCAGTCCTTTTTTTCTTTTTAAATATTTCACGCTGTTATAACCTGCAAGACAGCCTGTTACGATGGCCTCAGTGTGTCCTACTGTTAGCCCTGATTTCTCCCCAGCGCAGAAGAGGTTCTTAGTACCGATGACCCTTAGTGTGTCATCTCGAGGTGCCATAGCCATATACCTTATCGAGTTCCCAATCCCACCAGCATATGG
>CAYGBE010000215.1:0-9436 GCA_964348065.1 uncultured archaeon | reverse complement strand
TATAATGAAGAGAAGACCATTGCCAAGGTTGTCTTGCAGGCTCAGAAGTATGTTGATTTAGTCGTCATTTGCGATGATGGTTCAACGGATATGACGGCGAAGATAGCTGAACGGCTTGGCGCGGAAGTACTGAGTCATAAGAAGAACTTGGGTTATGGAGCGGCTATTCAGAGCTTGTTTAGGAGGGCTAGGGAGCTTGACGCTCATGTGCTGGTTACGTTGGATGCTGATGGGCAGCATGAGTCTAGTGAGATTCCGGCTTTGCTGAAACCTGTTTTGAAGGATGATGTGGACATTGCCATTGGCTCGCGTTTTCTTGATAGGACGCAAAAGAGTGAGGTTCCTGCAGTTAGGCGGTGGGGTATTAGGGCAATAACGAAGCTTACAGGAATTGCCATGAATGGGGCGATAACTGATGCTCAGCATGGTTTTCGAGCTTATGGTTCGAAGGCTTTGGAAGGATTATTGCTTCTTGAGAATGGTATGGGTGTCAGTGTAGAGGTTTTGCTGAAAGCTAGTCAGATTGGTCTGCGAGTTGCTGAGGTCCCTGTGAATTGCAATTATCTTGGTTTGGAAAGAACGTCTAGACATGATTTGCTGAGTCAGGGAGCGGGTGTGATTTCGTGCATTCTGCGTTTGGTGATGGAGAAGAGACCATTGTTGTTTCTGGGAGTGCCGGGTGTTGTCTCTTTGGCGGTTGGAGTGTTGTTTGGAGTTTGGATGCTACAGATCTATACAGTTGAACAGCGTATAGTAACTAACATTGGCTTGGCTTCCCTTGCATTCATACTCATTGGTTTGTTTGCTGGCTTCACAGCTATAACGCTCTATGCGATTTCGAGGATGACACAGAAACTAAAAGAGTGATAATTGAGGTTTAGAAGAATGCTGCAAATTGAAGTTGGCGAGATACGGGGAAAAGTCCTGTTCACAAAGCCGGCGACAAGATAGTGATCGATTATCCCCAGATAGTTTTGGAAAAAACTGATGCCTTATGCACGCATGATCTTTCTTCTCTGTTGCATTACGTTATTGCTTTGGAAGAGGGTGTTGACCCTGTTAAGTTGGGTTTGTCAAAACCTGACGATAAAGAAAACGCTTACATTCAATGCTTGGACCTGGGCAAACCCTGCACGCGGGGCGGTACAGCAATTTTCAAAGTTAGAAGAATCAAATGCGAAAATTCCCGCAAAGAAGGAAGCTGAATAGGATAGTGGAAAACGAACGATTGATCACGCGCGCTGTAAATCTGGCTGCGAATGACAAGAGCATGTTGTAACGAAGGGTAGAACTAAGTGGTTATTAATCAGAGGCCATTGGTTTCAGTTGTCATGCCCGTTAAGAGTGGCAACCCCTTCTTTCTGGAGAGAAGCATAACAAGCGTGCTAAACCAGACTATTGAGAACTTGGAGTTGCTATTAGTAGTAGACAATTCCGATTTCTGTTCCGATACACAAACTAGCAACGTTCTTGGCAGGTTCAAAGAGGACAAAAAGATTAGGATTATAGCTAACGATAAATCCGGGTTTGTAGAGGCCTTGAATGCCGGTTTTAGAGCCGCAAAAGGAAAGTACTTAGCTCGGATGGATGGGGATGATATTAGTCTTCCTAACCGATTAGAATTGCAGGTAAGGGCTATTGAACAAATGCACTTAGACTTGGTTGGCGGATGGGCCTATGTAATTGATGAACAAGGATCAAGGGTTGGACAACTTACACCACCAACCGATGTGGGCGACATTCGGAGAACAATTATGCTCCATAATCCTTTCCTTCACAGCACAGTATTATTCAAAAAATCAATCCTACAGGCTTCTGGTCTCTACAATTCGGCATTATTTGGTGCTGAAGATTATGAATTATGGCTACGAATAGTCTCTTTGGGTTACAAGTGCGCCAATCTGCCCAATTTTGTTCTTTGCTTAAGAGAGGCGCCTGGTTCCATAGTCAGGGGACGCAGATGGAGACGGACAAGAGTCAACTATGCAAAAGCAAAAGCCCTAGGTTTTGTGCGATTAGGATATCATGACCCTCTCTCAATGGTTTTCTGTTTCGCTGCACCATTTTCTTCAATCATAGGTCCTCACATGGCCTTAAACTTGAAATCTCTTCTTCGATGGTTTGAAAAGACGCCTGCGCACGCGCAGAAGAAATAACTCCTGTTCCAACGGATGGCATATCTCTGCAAACATGACAAGCTCGAATGTGAGACTGGAAAAATCGGGCTAATATACTCGATTGCGATCGATCGAATAGTTGGTATCAACTAGTATCGTCTTTGGGAAAATTCCAAATGGTCAACAAAACGGTTCAATGGTACAATGATGCATATGAAGAGATGTTATTACAGGCCAAACCCGAATGGTATAAGGCTGTTTCTGATTTGGTTGAAGGCTTGTATTTGGATGTGTCCTGTGGGCTTGGGTTATGTTTGAGATTCGCCGATGGAGTAGGTTGCGACTTTTCAAAGAAGTCTGTCTCTCTCGCTAGACGGATAGCCAAAGATAGCTGTTTCGTTGTATGTGATGCCCAACATCTCGCATTCAGATCAAACAGTTTCGAAACAGTTTCATGTCTAGGAAGTCTGGAACATTATCCAGACTATATTTCTGCACTAAAAGAAGCGAGAAGAATCCTGAAAGGAAATGGGCTACTCTTAGTTTCAATAACGAACAAAAATCGATGGACCAGTATTTTCAGATTTCTCTTTCGAGGTTTAAGGCAACCAATCGAAAAACCCCTAACCGTTTCTAATTCGTTGAAAATCTTACAAGGAACTAGTTTTTCGATCACAAAAATAACTAATCCCCATCAATTCGACTTTTTGAATTACTGCAACTTGCCAAAATTCATAAGCAGATTTTTGAACTATATCGACAGAATAATGCCTAGTAGTTCTGCGATTGAACCACTTTATATTTGTCGAAAACCCTAATAGATTGCTTATAGCCATGCGAATTGTGTTCGGAGTCGGCAGTTGTTCTCATGGTTACGGCATGCCCAATGTAGTCCTTGGACTTGCAGGAGAACTTCAAGATCAGGGTAACGATGTTTCCATCTTGACTGGTAAGACTAATATGGCGAGTGTTGTTCCAGTTTATCAAAGTGGCTACAATGAAACTCTAAAACATGCATATGTCATGAAGGCTCTGCGAGTTCTTTTGAGTTTAAAACCAGATATTTTTCATTCTCACTATTATCCAATGGATTTATGCGGCGCTTTGGTTTCTCAAAGAATCAAACATGTAATGCATGTCCATGGAATACTGAACAGAGAATATTGGGCTAACGTAAAAGCTGCTTTGGAGTGTATTCGCTCTTCATTTACCGAGTCAGTAGGGCTCAGGTTCTCAGCAAAAGTCATCACCGTCAGCCGATTTCTGGAATCAAGTATCATCAGCAAATACAAAATCTCTCCTGATCAAATTGAGGTTATTTACCCAAGTGTCGATTTGGAACTCTATTCACCAAGTAATCGTCTTCAACTACCTAATCGTCAGACTCTCGAAAATGAGAGCATACTAATTTCAACTGGGGCGATTTCAGAGCGAAAAGGACAGCATCTTTTAGTTGCTGCGATGAGAGAGGTTGTGAAGGAAGCTCCGAAAACCCGCCTTTTCTTAGTAGGAAGAACTGGCGAAGAAGATACTACGTACATACTTAGATTGCAGGAGAGAATTAGAAAATTCGGACTAGAAAATAGTGTTTTGATAAAGGGGTTCTTGCCCGCAGGTCTCTTACCCGAAATTTACGCTGAAGCTGATATTTTCGTTACTGGCACAATGTGGGAGGGTTTTGGGCTGCCGCTTGCGGAAGCAATGGCGACCGGGATCCCCGTAGTTGCTTTTGACACTACCTCAATGCATGAATTGATACGTCCCGGTTTCAACGGATTAAAGGTTCCGCCTTTCGATATTGATATATTTGCGGAAAAGATTGTTAGACTAATACAAGATTCGAAGTTGAGAAGAGAAATGGGAAGAAACGCGCGTCGTTTCGCTGAAAAAGAATTCGATACAAAGACAAATATCCGTCGCTTGACCGAAATATACCAATCGCTTGATTAAATGGTTATTTCGAGCATGGTAAATCAGTCTTTGAAAGTTTTGGTGGTAAGTAGCAGAGCAATACGTGGAGTCTATGGGTTATATGAATATAATCTATGTAGAAAATTGGCTACTAGGGGCCTTGATGTCCATAGCATTAGTCTTCTTGGTGATAACAGCACATATTGCAAGAATGCAATTTCGATCGATCGATCAGCCCAATGGAAAGGATTTTTTCCCCGAACCCAAGAATTCGCGTCAATTCCTTTAGCAAAACATTTGCTCAGCAATGATTATGATATTGTCCATTTGAATGGGGCATTCTGGTCCTTTCTTCCTTTACAAGTCGCAGTTTTAAGAAAGATTACTAGACAAGTGAAGCCCTTAGTTCTCACGACTCATGCATTCGCTCCAGAATATCTAAATCCCGTTCACACTTCAATTATGAAATTCTTATCTTCATTCAATCCAAATTTCTTAGTTTATGGTTTTCGTTGTTTTGCATACTCACTTGTCGATCACATTATCTGTATGTCAAATATTGAACGAGAGTATGTAGTTAGAAAATTTGGGGTTGAAGGAAAGCAAGTTTCGGCTATTCCAAACGGCGTCGATTTGGCAAGAATAGCGATTCCTCCCTACGATTTCAGAAGAGTTAGGAAAATCAGCTCAAAGTTTGTTCTGCTTTATGTTGGTCAACTAATAGAAATGAAAGGCATTCCATACCTCCTTCAGGCTTTCAGAATACTTATTGATAAGGGCTATGACGCGGTTTTGGTTTTGATATCTTACACACGATCTCGGAATAGGAAATGCATTATTCTGGAACTGATTAGGAAATTGAAATTACAACATAATATAAAGATCCTATTCGGAATTGCAGAAAGAGATTTGATTGCAGCCTACAATGCTTGCGATATATTTATCCTACCTTCCGTTTTTGATGAGGCCTCAAATACTGCGATACTAGAATCCATGGCATGTAAAAAACCTGTCATCAGTACAAACGTCGACGGAATTCCAGAAGTTGTCATTAATGGTCAAAACGGTTTTGTTGTTGAACCGAGGAATGCGTCAGAACTTGCGGGGAAATTATGCCTACTATTGGATTCAACTGAATTGAGACGCCAATTTGGTGAAAACGGATTCAAAATCATCCGCCAGAAATATGATTGGGATTTAGTAGTAGACAGAATAATTGGAGTATATCGAAAACTAGTCATCGATCGATAGTGAATGATTGTGGCAATGGAATATGGTTAGAACCAAAATTGCCTCCGAATAATGAATGGTATAGGTCTGTATTACTTTGATATCTAGGAAAGTGTTTTTCAGTTTTGCAAAATCAGTGATTTGCTTGAATGTACTCACTCTACTAATCCTTCTAGCTTTTTCATCAATTAACGGTGACTTCTTGGTTTTCTCCTACATGCAACCACTGAGAAGCGGACCTTTCATCTTTTTCGATCCAGACATTAATTTCAATTTTGGGTCAGACATATCTGCGATTAGACCGTTATCTCTGTCAGCCCTCTCAGCTACCAATCTCGTTGTCTTTGCAATTGCCTGGCTGTCAATTTGTATAACAACATGCAGCTTATCGGAAACCGATATTTCATATAAGGTTGCATTACCTACTTTTGGTTTCTTATTTGAGTTATTCTTCATTGGTGTCCTAATTCAGGGAGTCTCCTGGTCTTTTTCTAGTCTACTACTACCCGCTGGGATTTTCGTCTTTTCTGTTTTTTTTGCGCTTAAGAATTTTTCTCGTATCAGAGAGTCGATGCATGCGATCAGTTTTGGAGTCTCATCAAAACGGACTAAATGGACTGCATTCATCCTAGCTGTTGCTTTGTTGTCCTTAACCATAATGTTGCCAACTGCCTTCTCTGGTTATTCTCAACTTAGTATTGTTTTCTTTTTTGAAGTCTATTTATTGATCACTTGGAATGTGATATTGGTTTTTGTTTTCGGTCTGGGTTTATGGCTTTCTCTTCGGAATTATGTAACCCCAACCGCAGCCATGGATATGTGCGATTTATTGGCCATTTTTCCGATTGGTTTATTTTCTTTGTCAGTAGTAACTTTGGTTCTCCTTGAGTTCAGGTTATTCAGCATTTTTGGTTTATTTATCGTGTCCGCTTTTATGTTACTCTACATTCAATTCAAATTCAGTTTAGTGATTGTCCTAAAAGATCTGTTCAATGTTTTCACAAAACATGCAATCCAGATTTTCTGTTTGTCTTTACTGACTGTCTTCGTTTTGCTTCTATATTTGTGGGGAACTGATTGGCTTTCATTGCAATGGTTTGACATGTGGCATTGGTGGGGAAACGCTTATCAAGAAGCTGTAACTGGAACTATCTACGATCGCTATTCTCTGTTGTTCCCTGGAACAACAGGTATGCTGTCAAGCGGTTTCATTACTTCCACAATTGTTCTCTTACCTGATAAGATTGTTACACTTTTTTACATGAGAACCATACCGATAATGATTACCGTATTGCAAGTTATTTTCATATTCAATATCAATCGTTTCCTAATTCAGACTTATTTTCAGAAACATGTATCAACAACTATGCTTGGCGTTATTGCTTTCCTTTCTTCATCCTGGACTCTATTTTATGGAACATACTATACACGTGAATCAATCAATATACTTTTGGTTCTGCTTCTCATGCTTTTTGTTTTTAGCCGTAGCAGAAAGTTTCCAGAAAACAACGAGTCAAATTCCAGTTTCCACCATACAGTTGCGATTGTTACTTTACTGGGTTCGGTTACTATTTATTTTTCTGAGATTGAATGGTTATTTATCTATCCTTCGATTATCATATCTTTGATAGTGTTAGTGCGCCGCGTTGCAATTAGCAGATGGGTGAGTTGCGTTGTTAGTTTTCTTTTGGGTTCTCTATCGACGTTACCTTATTTTCTCATAAAGCTGAGAAGTTATCTGTTATTTACCCAGTTTTCAGTTAAGGAAATGGTGCCCAATCTAGATGTCGTTTATATTACCCAGTCTTCTTCCAGTCAAAGTTATCTGGACATTTTCTCATCCTTGACGCCCTCTTTTAACATATCTAATCTTGATTCGATTCCCAGAATATTTGGCTACTCGGTAATTAATTCCCTTGGATTATTTGGTTTTGCAGTAGCACTTGTCGGAGTAGTCTATGTAGGCCCTAAGCTTTTGAGGAAAAATCTAGAACAAGTATTCGTAGTCTTTGGTATTTTACTTATTTGTTTTCCTTTAATACTATTTTTCTGGCCAACCGCTGCAATATTACTTGATCTAAGGCGAAGATTTGTTCCACAACTATCTATTTTCTTAGCGATATGTTTCAGTATAGGAGTTGCCTACATGCTGAATAAACTGCCATCTAGACCTCTTAGACACAGTTTGGCTGTAATACTGTTATCGGTTGTTGTGTTTTCTCAAGGAGTTTATCCAATGCATAGTATTTCTCATATGAGTTTTGACTCCCAAACAGAGGTATCTAGGATAATGCTGCAACTTGATAAAATTCTCCCGTCCGATTTTGTGATTGTTGCAGATGCAACATTAATTGATCAGGCTGAAGGTTTGTTATCCCCGCGTTATGTAGTCAGAGGCGCATTTTTTGCAACTCTTTTTGACCAGATACCCGGAAATGAAACACAATTATCTGCGCTTCAAAACTACATAGGTTCAGGAAATGTAGCAATATTAGCAATGCCTTCGCCTTATTCTGTTCTAAAAACTATAGTGGACAATGTGGCCTCTCTAAATGCTTCGCTAGTTCCGCTTGGAAATGTGCGCCTCCTTCTGGATAACTCCTATCGCACGTTTGTTGCGATTTTGTCAAACAAAACGGTAGAAAGGGATCTTGGTAACAATTTTCAACTAACATCAAATAATGTCTCTACTTGGAGGCGTGATATAGCATTCGATGGCCTTTACGAGGAAAACCAATCTAGACATTGGAATATGAGTGCGCGAATAGGATGGCATGACTTATTCATACCCTTCAAAAATGCTACAAACATAAATAAATTCGATGTCGTCGGAGTCAGCCTGGAGCTGGAAAATCGTACTAACTTAATCCACATTTTCATGCGGGACAGTCTTCATAGGCGTCTCTTGGTTTACGTGGGTAGCTCCATTTCACTAGGATCGTTACAATTGATGCTCGATCCTGAGCGCCCAATTTTTGAGGACCCTGGCTTCAATTCCAGCGATGTAGTGGAAATGGTTATTGCCCATCTGAATACTGAAGATATCCCTGGAACTGCAGTTGCCATCAGGGAGATTTACGGTTTCAGCACCATGCTTGATTCTTGTGAGGTTGACAACAATCCCAGCACATGATAATTCTTGCAGTGATCGATCATCAATCGGTCGCCGATTTTTCAGTTGAATGCACGCGCGCATTCAGATAGGATGATTGTTTTTGAAAATTGTATTGTCTAGAGTGCCCCGTGCGCTTGCTACAGAAATCTAGTTTGGATGTGTTAGCAACTTATTTTTGGACTTCGACAGTTATTCTATAGTCTTCGCCATCATCAAACTCTAATATTACATGCCAATTCTCGTCAGTCGATAGAGCTGTAGTTGATATGGAAAGGCGTGTTATGTTCAACATACTACACGTACCATTAGTTGTAGATCAGGCAGATTTCTGGTAGACAGGCACCATGTCTTCAGTGTAGTTCTTGGGCGGAGATTGAACTGTAGCATTTATTGTTCTGATTCCTTGCCATGAAAGTGTAGCCATAACTTGGGTCACGCCCTTAGGTACTTTAGCTAGAAGCTTTGACGAAAAATCCGGTCTTTTTTGAAAGCTTTCTTGGATCTCAGCGACGGGAAGGGCTCGGTTGTAGATGCGAACCTCGTCTATGATGCCGTCATGTGTTGCGAATATTTCTATCCTTCCGATTTATATTTCGTGCGCGCGGGCAGCTTCAAGACAGCTTTTTAAACCAAAAAAGCAACATTCGTAATACAAAACACTCATTCAGGGAAAAAGAATGCACGCGCTTGTTATGGGCGGAGCAGGCTTTATTGGAAGCCACCTGTGCAACTTACTAGCTAATCATAACTGGGAAATAACGATCCTAGACAACTTCTCCGCAGGTTCAGTGGGGAACGTTCAACACCTCTTGAAGCAGATGCCTCAAAAAGTGAAGCTGCTTGAAGGTGACTGCATCAATCCAATCGACGTCAAAAAAGCCCTAAGAAACGTTGAAACGGTTTTTCACTTCGCCGCTAACCCTGAAGTCCGCTTAGAACTCAGTGACCCCCAAACATGCTTTCAGCAAAACGTTTACGCCACATACATCCTGTTGCAGCACCTCAGCAACAACCCAAAACTGCACACATTAATCTTCGCCAGCACATCCACAGTTTACGGCGA